>WQRP01000007.1 GCA_009786675.1 Treponema sp.
ACCTGGGCGTCCTCGACCTCCTGCTGGGTCGGTATGGTCAGGGACAGCACGGAGCCGTCCTTGATGCTCTTCATCTTTATCCTGGCGACGGCGGTTCCCTTGCCGGGATTGTGGAATTCCCGCTCGACCACCAGATAGGGCTGTCCCTTCTGCAAAAGACAGCTTCCCTTTACAATGTCTCCACCTCGTATCATCGTGTCCTCGCTTAGCTCGATTCATGGCGCGCCGCGTGATTCGCGCGCTTCTAGAAATATACCGGTTTGCCGTTTTTTGGGGAAGTGGCTTAGCCGTCGGAGCCGTACCAGTTCGTAAGGGGCATCACCTTCCTAGGTGTCGATAGCGCGGCCGAGGGAACCCTGAAAGTCAGTGGGGCCGGTTTTCCGACCCGGGCGGCTCGTAGCAGGACATCGGCCTTAGCTTGTGCAGGTTGGCCCGGTTCAGCCGGTCTATCCTGGCCCTGGTTTCCGCGTCGTCGCAAATCCCTTCCCTAATATACCTGTCCAGAACCTCGTAGGTGAAGCCCAGGTTCTCCTCGTCGGACAGGCCGGAAAGCCCGTCCTCCGGGGTTTTGTCGACGACCCCGGCCGGCAACCCAAGCTCCCGTCCCAGGGCCCTTACCTCGGTCACGGTGAGCCAGGACAGGGGACTGAAATCGCCGGCGGCGTCGCCGAACTTCGTCGCGTAGCCCACCCAGTCCTCGCTTAGGTTGCAGGTGTTGGCCACCCGGCCGCCGAGAATCGCCGACACGGCGTAAAGGGTCGCCATCCTTATCCTGGCCGGGGTGTTTACGATCGCCTGCCTGTCGGGCTCCAGCCCGCCGGCCCGTATCGCCTCGAAAACCGAGTCCACGCCGGCCTTTATGTTCACGACGCTGTGCCGTATCCCCAGCAAATCGACCAGCCCCCGCGAGACGTCGATGTCCCACTGCTCGCCGCAGGGCATCAGAACCCCGTGGACGCGATCCGCGCCCAGCGCGCGCACGCACAGAGCCGCGACGACCGAGCTGTCCTTGCCGCCGCTAAGGCCGACGATCGCCGGGCAGTCGGGGCCGTTTTTCTCGAAGTAGGCGCGTATCCATTGGGTTACCCCGTCCATCGTTTTCGCCGCGTCAAAAGCGTTCATCGTTCAAGGATAGCACGGCGCGGCGGATCAGCCAAGCGCCATGTCCAGCACCATCATCAGCAGGAACCCGGCCATCGTGCCAATCGTGCCCAGGTTGGAATGCTCCGCCTTGCCGGTCTCAGGGTTCGCCTCGGGGATCAGCTCCTCCACCACGACGAACATCATCGCGCCGGCGGCGAAGGCCAAAAGCCAGGGCATGACCGGCGCAACCTGCACCGCCAGAAGCACGGTCAGGACGCCAAAGGCCGGCTCCACCGCGCCGGACAGGGCGGCCAGGGCGAAGGCCTTAAACGGCGGGGCGCCCTCCTGTCGCAGGGCCAGCGAGACGGCCGCGCTCTCCGGCAGGTTCTGGATGCCTATGCCCAGGGCAAGGGCGGCCGCGCCCGCGTAGGCCTCCGGCCCGGTCCCCGCCTGGGAGGCCAGGGCAAGGGCAAGCCCGACGGCCATGCCCTCCGGGATATTGTGCAGGGTCACGGCGGAAACAAGCAGGGTCGTGCCCTTGGATCTCGAGGCCGGCCCCTCGGCGACGCCGGAAAAGGGGTGAAGGTGGGGGATTACGTGGTCCAGGCCGAGCAGGAACAGCACGCCAAACGCGAAGCCCGCCGCCACTGGAATCCAGCCCCCGGCCGTCTCGACGGCGGGAACCAGCAGGCCCCAGACGGAGGCGGCAATCATGACCCCGGCCGCGAAGCCCAGGAAAAGCCGCTGGATTTTGGCCGGCACGGATTTCCGGAAGAAAAAAACCGTCGCGGCGCCAAGGCAGCTCATCATGAAAATAAAACCCAGCCCGCCGCCGGCCAACAGAAACGAGTGCATAGCCCTATCCCTCCTGCTCACCCCCCTTCAAAGTTAACGCCGGAACCGTCCCCGGGCAATAAGCCCCGGGCAGATATTTGTACGTCAGGACGTAAAAAAGCGAGGAAAGCCCGTTAAGCGCCCCGAGTATGTCCGGCCTGGGGGATTCGCGGAAGGCCGTGGCCGCGCAGGTCTCGACCTNCCTGGCAAAGGTCCGCAGCAGGTTCAGGCGCAGGGACAGGGGCCCCATGCCCTTGTCCATAAGAAGATGCCCCATGCCGAAGTATTTTTCAGGGCGCCGGCAGCGCTCCCGCGCGTCCAGGCCCGACAGCGGCAATTCCCCCACCGGGGTACCCGCGTACTCCGCCGTAAAGATCGACCGGGTAAAATCCAGGATTTCCTGCAGGTCCCCAACAAAGGCCGGGCTGCCCGCCGCCTCGCCAAGAAGCTGGGCCTCCAGGATCATGGCGCACAGCGCGTCCAGCTTGCCGCGAAACACGATTACGGGATGGCCCTTTTCGACGAGCCGGTTTCCGTAAAGGTGGGTAAGCCCCTCATTTTTGCTCATGCGTCGATACTACACAATCGGGGGGCGCGTTGCAGCCGGCGCCGAAGACCCTGGAAACGGCTTCCAGAAGATCCCTTTCCAATTGCGCCCTGCTCGCGTCGCGTTCCGCGAGACCAAGGGCAGATTCCGAGTAGTCCGCGTCGGCGAACAGCCAGGCCGGCTTGACGTCCAGGGCCTTGGCGATGCGATCGAGGTTGCAGGACGAGGGGAACCGCTTTCCGATCTCGACGTTCCCCACGAAGGTGGTCGAGCAGTTGAGCCTTTCGGCAAGGGCGGCCTGCGAGAGCCCAAGCCTTTGGCGGTACTTTTTCATGTTACGCGCCAGAAGCGCGCGGACATCCGCCATCGCCGGTTATCCTCCCCTTTTCGACAGAGTTTGCTAAATTACACCATTTCGCCGGCCATTTTTCAATGGCCAATTAGTTGACATCTACAACGTATTGGCCATAAGATGACGCGAGCCAAGAAACGTCCGGGGCTCCCGTTTCCAACGGAAGGCTTCCACAGTCAAGGCGAGTTCCCCTCGACCCCAAGCCTTACCCCCCGAACAGTGAACCGCGGCAAGCTTCTGGGATTGAAACCGACCCCACCGGTCCCGAATGTTATTCGAGCGCGTTTCGAACCAAGGCGTTGCCCTTTATTCCCGACCGAGGAGGAATATTGGTATGGCAAAAAGAGGATTTTGGAAAGTGCCCGCGACAGTCGCGGCAGTCGGCCTGGCTTTTGTATTGGCGGGGTGCCCGGCGGACGCCCCCGACATCGGGTGGACCGCCGTGTCTAACGAAGACAGCACGGCGATTATCTTTAACTTTAACGCGCCGGTGACCGAGAAACAGCTAGAGGACAGCATCACCGTCGCCATCCACGGCGGCGAGGTGGTAATGGGCAGCCCGGCCGGCTACGGAAGGCTGTGGTCGCTGCCTGTTTCAATCTCCACCTCCGGAACCGCGCATGTTTCCATTAACTCGAGCGGAATTTCAAACAGGCCGTCGTCGTTCAGCGTCATCGCCACGACCGTATTCGTCGAGGAAATCTACTACAGCCCGCAGGATCTGGCGATCGCGGTCATGTTCAACGCCCCCGTCGCGGGGCTGAGCGGGGAGCACGTCACGGTTACCTCCAGAAGCGGCGCTATATCGAATTCCGGGACACCCAGAAGGGTAACCGGAAGCCGCTGGCTGGTGCCAGTCACCGTTACGCGCGACGGAACCGTGGACGTTTCCATCCAGAAAGCCGGGGTTAGGGTAAGCGAGGCGGCCACGGAAGTGCCGGTTAGGCTAATCCGGCCGACGGTAGGATTCGTGGCGGGGCTCAACGCGATACGTATCACGTTCGACGAGCCGGTCTCGGACTTGGCCGGAGCCCATGTTGTACCCAACCTTGTAACCGCGGCCGCAACGTTCGGCACCCTAAGGAAGGGCGTCGCCAACAATGAATGGATCCTGCCAATCACCGTTACGCGCGCGGGAACCGTGCAGGTTGCGATTGAAAGAGCCGGGTTTGCAGTGACGGATCAGGCGGATGGGGTTACTCTCCCGGCCATTACGGTTAGCCCCGTTACGTTCACCGTAGCTGCGTATCCAGCGACCGGCATTACGACCAGGTTCACCATTAGTTTCACTGCCCCTGTTTCATTGACCCAAGGCGCCATCTCGCTCGGCGGTGTAGGCACTATACCAGGGCTCGTTCCCGCATCCCTAACAGGCAGGAGTCGTGAGTGGTCGGTTGGGCTTATACAACCTCTCCCATCGGGAGTTGCGACTTCATTGAATGTTACCGTCAACATGGATGGGGTTCAAACCACAGGTATGCCATTGACCATAACAACGTCCTAAAGGCTCACCCACACGCCAGGCCTAGGGGCTCGCCAGAAATCTGCGCTTGCCGACGCATGGCTTGGCGAGGCGAGATCGCCCGGTTCGCGGCGCCAGATCGCCGGCGGGCGTTTCCGGGGATCCGCGAAAACAAGTCCGCGGTGACTTTAACACCGCATTAAGGAGAACATCGCATGGTCAAAAAGATAATCTTGCTCTTTGCCGCGGCGCTGGCGGCGGGCGGCTTGGCGTGGGGGCAACCTGCCGACCCGCCCATACCGTTCCCCGACCGGCCGCCCGGAGCCTGGAGCGGCCGCGCGGCCGTGGGCGGCTTCGGGGCGGTTCCCTGGCAGGGGCTGTCCACCGAGGCACGCAACAGCGCGACGCTGTTCCGGGGGGAGGCGGACGGTTTTATCGATCCCAGGTTCCATGACACGGAAATCGAGAACTTCCTTTTCGTCTCGCCGTCAAGCGACGGGCGCGTGGATATTGGCTTCGCCAGAAACTTCGGGCTTTTCTACCTGGCCGTCTACTACGGCGGCGGGATCGTGCACGCGACCGGCCAAAACTCCGGGGAAAACCAAGCCGCCGGGCTGCCCCGCAGGGGCTTTACGGCGGCGGACTGGAACAACAGCCTGGCCCTGCTCGTGGGGATCCTGGGCATGGGCATACGCCTGGACGCCACCTTCGACAGCGACACGGCAAGATCCGTCGTGGACTACTCCCGCATCGACAGCCCGGAGGAGTCAAGGATCGCCACGGAGCGTTTCATGGGGCAGCACGGCCCGTCCCTGGCCCTGACATGGGGCGCCAGGTTCGGCAGCCTTGCGCCCTGGGCCAGCGTGGGCTACAGATTCGCCGGATCCCTGGTCCAAAGCCACCGGGCAACGGACTTCGACTACGAGAACAGGCTCAGCTCCGGCGCGGCCATAGCGGCGTCGGGCGGCGCCAGGCTCGACCTGAACGATACCATGGCCGCGGGCGCCGCGGTCAGCTTCCGCAACACCTTTCCCCAGCGGGAATCGTACACCGGAACCGAGCCGGCCGGCCGGGAAGGCTCCCTGGAACGCGACTTCGCGAACCGGAGGCACGGCATGTTAGGCTTCGGGCTTGACCTTTACTACCTGCACAGGGTCGAGATCAACGAGGCCCTGGAACTCAGGTTCCGCCCCAGGCTGTACGGCGGCCTGACCATAAGATCCAACGACTGGGAAGGCGACACGATAAGCTGGACCGCACCCGGGGAAAGATGGACGACGGTGGCCGGCGCGATCCAGCTAGGCGCGGCCTTTCGCCCCAACAGCCTGCTGGGCTTTTTCGCCGGAGTGAACCTGGAACTCCTGGACTGGAGCACCTGGTCGCAGATCGGCGGCGACGAGACGTTCCCCGCGCTGGAATCGTCCTGGGAAATCCGGGGCGTGTCCAACGGCGGCATGGGCGTCGGCGTGACCCTGACCCCGGCGGAGAACGTCACCCTGGGCCTTGGCCTAAACGGCCTGTTCATGGACAACCACACCATCGATCTGACCGCCAGCATAAGGTTCCGCAACAGGACGCCGCCCGTCCCCGTGGAGGAACCCGAGGCCGGCGAGTACGACGACGAGGAAGGAGGAACGGAATGAAAACAGGACTTTGGAAAATACCCGCCGGGCTTGCCGCGCTCGCGCTCGCCTTCGCCCTGTCCGGTTGCCCGGTCTCCGCCAACGATCGCGACGTCCGGGGGGTCGGCGACCTTTTCGGCGGCGGCCCGGACGCCCGCGTGACGGTAACGGTGACGGGAATCCCCTATGTCCCCAACGGGACGGAAATCGAGGCGATGCTTGGCGAGGACGGGGATACACGTCGAGCCAGGGTAACGGGCGGCTCGTTCACCGTGACCTGGAACGCCGTGCCGATCCTGGAAAGCCATACCGTCGGCTTCTACGTCCCCGGATGGGGATGGGCGAGGACGAACCCACGGCAACTTGACGCCGGGGAAAACATCGTGCCCTGGTCCCAGTTCCTGCCCTAAGGCACGATCCCTTCCGGTGGGAATAGGAACCGGCAAGCCACGATACCGTGGCGAACGCCAAAGGCGCGGAGCCCGTGGGCATTCATCGTCCACCGGCCCGCGCCTTTCTTTTGGCCGCTACACCGGCGGCCTGGCGATCCGCACGATGTCCGCGAAAATCCCACCGGCGGTTACCTGCGCCCCGGCGCCCGGGCCCTTTATGACCATCGGCAGTTTCAGGTAGCGGTCGGTGGTCATGACCACGATGTTGTCGCTGTCCACCAGCGAGCGGAATGGGCTGTCCGCGGACTCCGCCCTGATCGAAAGCCCGGCCTTGCCGCCCTCGATGACGGCGACGTAGCGCAGAGCCATTCCCTTGGCCCCGGCCTCGGCGCGGCGCTTTTCGAAGGCGGCGTCGTGCCTTTCCAGCTCCTTGAAAAAGGCGTCCACGGTCTTGGCCCTGAAACAGGCCAGGGGAAGAATCGGCTCTATGCCCACGTCGGAAAGCTCCAGGGAAAGGCCGCACTCGCGGGCCATGATCAGGGCCTTGCGGGCGGCGTCCATGGCGTTAAGGTCGTCGCGGGGATCCGGCTCGGTGTAGCCCTTGGCCTTGGCCTCGCGCACCAGGGCGGAGAATGGCTTGCTCCCGTCGAAGCCGTTAAAGATGAAGCTAAGGGTGCCGGAGAACACGGCCTCGATCCGGCGGACCCTGTCCCCGGAAAGACGCAGATCCCTAAGCGTCGAGATGACCGGAAGCCCGGCGCAGACGGTGGTCTCGTAAAGGTAGGGAATCCCCCTGTCGCGGGAAAACCCGACAAGCTTCCTATAATAGTCCAGGGATCCCGAGTTGGCCCTTTTGTTTGGCGTGACCACCGCGATGGACGCCGCCAGGATCTTCCCGTACAGGGCGGAAACCTTGTCGCTGGCGGTACAGTCGCAGAAACAGGCGTTGGGCAGGTTAAGCGCGGTCATCCGCTCGACGAAGGCGTCCAGGCTGACGGGCTCCGAGCCGGCCTTGCCCTTGCCGGCGACCAGATCCCTGGCCGCAAGCGGATCGAGCCCCCCGGCGTCGAAAACCATCCGCAGGTCGTTTGCCACGCCCACAAGGTTTATCCTGATCCTGTCCCTGTCCGCCAGGGTCTTTCCGTGGGAGGCGATCTGCTCCAGGAGCGTCCCGCCGATAAGCCCGGTCCCCACCAGGAAAAGGTTCACAGACCTCGTCGTCGCGTGGAAGAACGCCTCGTGCACGGCGTTAAGCGCCTTGGCCTCGTCCTGCCCGGAGATCACCGCGGAGATGCTGGACTCGGAGGATCCCTGGGCGATGGCGACGACGTTCACGCCGTTCCTGCCCAGGGCGTGGAAGAACTTGCCCGAAACCCCGGACGAGCTTTTCATCTCGGATCCCACCACGGCAATCACCGAAAGGCCGGCCTGCGCCACAGGCCCGTCTATCGCGCCGTCCCGGATCTCGCCGGAGAATTCCTCCGCCAGGGCAAGCACCGCGTTGTCGGCCTCGCCCGGCGGCACGGCGAGGCACACCGAGTACTCGCTGGATCCCTGGGTTATCAGGATGACGCTGATTTTCCTGCGGGCCAGGGCGCCGAATATCCTGGCCGAGCTGCCGGCCACGCCCATCATCCCGGTTCCCTGGACGCGGACCAGGGCCACCCGGCTTATCGAGCTTATCCCCTTGACGGGGAACCGCCCAGCCGCCGCCTTGCTCACGATGCGGGTGCCCGGGCCGGAGGGGTTGAAGGTGTTGCGGATCAGGATGGGTATGCCGAGTTCCAGAGCCGGCCTGACCGTGGGGGGAAAAAGAACCCTGGCGCCGAAATGGGAGATTTCCATCGCCTCGGCGTAGAGCATCTCGTCGATCCTGAAGGCGTCCTTTACCAGCCGGGGATCGGCGGTCAGGATTCCGTCAACGTCGGTCCAGATTTCGACCAGTTCGGCCTTCAGGGCGGCGGCGAAAATCGCGGCGGTCAGGTCGGAGCCGCCCCGGCCAAGGGTAACCGTCTGCCCGTCCCGGTTGGACGCGATAAAGCCGGTGGCCACCTGCAGCGGCTTCTTCCTGGAACCGCCGAAGAAGGAGCGTATGTTCGCGTGGGTCTCCGAAGGGACGTACCTGGCGTTCCCGAAAGGGCCGTCCGCCCTGACCAGGGGCCTGGCGTCCAGGAATTCGGCCCTTACGCCGTTTGCGGTAAGGACGCGGGCCAGGATCCCCGCCGAAAGACGCTCCCCGAAGCTGGCCACCAGATCCAGGGTGCGGGGGGAAAGCTCGCCAAGCAGGGACACGCCCTCCAGGACGCGGCCAAGCTCGCCAAGCAGGGCGTTCGCGCCGGCAAGCGCGGCCTTTCGATCGTCGCCCTTTAGCATACGAACGATCATGTCCCTGTGCCTCGCGCGAAGATCCTCCAACTGCCCTAGGTAAGATCCGTCCCGCGCCGCCGCCTTGCCGGCGACGGCGATCAGGGCATCGGTGACGCCCGAAAACGCGGAAACCACGACCACGGGGGTCTTCCCCTTGTGGTCCCTGTCCTTTAGAATCCCGACTATCCGATCCACCGCCGAAGGGCTGCCGACCGAGGTGCCGCCGAATTTAAGAATCTTCATCTGCCCTCCAAAATCGCCTCGCGCAAAGTCCCAAAAAAAACGCGGAACGAACACGCCGCAACACTATACTTTTATGGCTATCTTTTGTAGACTTGCATTATGGGCCAAACACAGACGAAAGTAAAGGGCATCCTATGACCGGCGGTATCATTATTTTTCTGGCAGTAGCCGTAGCTTCCGGAACCATAGTCGCGCTCCTCATCCGCCTCGCCCACAGCAGGTCATGGTACGACCGCGTAAGCGAGCGCAGGGTCCATTCCGGCAAGGTTCCCAGGCTTGGCGGCCTCGGTTTCGTCCCGGTCTTCGTGGTTACAGCAACGGTTATCATGTCCCTGTCAGGCCAGCCCTATACCTTCGCGCGGTTCCTTCCGGTTCTCGTGGGGGTTTGCGTAATCGCCATCTTCGGGGTGTGGGACGACTTCCGCCCGCTGCGGCCGTTGGTCAAGCTCCTTGTCCAGGTGGGCGCGGCCCTGTGCGTGGCCATCCCGGGCTACGTGTTCAGGCGCATAGTCTTTTTCGACGAGGGCCTTTTGGCGCAGTTCCCCTGGATTGGCTTCGCCGTCACCGTCCTGTGGCTCGTGGGAATGACCAACGCCGTAAACCTAATCGACGGCGTGGACGCGCTCGCGGGCGGCATCTCCCTTCTGGTGGCCCTGACCTTCGCCTACGTCTTTTCCAGGTACGCCGGCCTGTCGTCGTCCGTGATGATCTGCATCGCCCTGGCCGGGGCGATCGCCGGCTTCCTGGTGTTCAACGCACCCGTTCCCCGGGCGAAAATATTCATGGGCGACGGGGGAAGCCAGTTCCTAGGCTTCACCCTGGCCCTCCTGCCCCTGCTGGAGGAACGGCACACCATGGCCACCCTGCCGATGCTTTACGTCGCGGCGATACTGGCGATTCCCATCTTCGACACCACGGCCGCCGTCTGGCGGCGCGTCCGGGACAGGAAACCGCTTAGCAGCCCCGACAGGGCCCACATACACCACAAACTTATGAACCTTGGCCTAAGCGCGCCCAAGATCGGCGCGGTGCTGTTCGGGCTCCAGGCGATCGTCAGCGTAGTCGTCATAGTTTCCCTAAAGATCGCGCCCGCAAGGGGATCGTCTCTGGCCGTGCTCGGGCTCGCGTACGCCGTGGTCATCGTTTTCTTTACGGCGCTGCACTTCATGAACAAAAAACGCATGGCGTGCACCGGGGAAGCCCCCCCTCCCCCCCTAGCAAAATGAACCCCAAGCGTCCCGCCAGGCTCGATCCGCCGCGGCACTACTTTGACTGGGCCGCAACCTCGATGCCCGATGATCCCCGGGGGGGGGACTTTGGGGAAGCATTCGGGAACCCATCGTCCATGCACCGCGAGGGGCGGGCGGCCAAGGACGCCCTGGAGGCGGCCCGCGCCGGATGCGCCAGGGTACTGGGGGTTCCGCCGGAGACCCTTTACTTTACATCCGGGGGCACGGAGGCGAACTGCATCCCGCTGTATTCCACCCTGGCCCGCCAGGGCGCCGGACGGACGCTTGCCTCGATGGGGGAGCATTCGTCGATCGGCGAAAACCTTAAAAACCTGGAACGGCTGGGAAGGAAAATCGGCCTCATCCCCGTCGATTCCCAGGGAAGGGTAACCCCGGCCCTGCTTTCGCAAACCCTGGAAAAATACCCCGACACGCGCTTCGCCGCGATCATGGCCGTCAACAACGAGACCGGGACGATCAACGACATGGCCGCCCTGCGCGCGGCCGTTCGCGGGACGGGCGGGCCGCCGGTCCACCTGCACTGCGACATGGCCCAGGCCGTGGGAAAGATCCCCCTGGACATCGCCGGCTGGGACGTCGATTCCGCCTCGCTAAGCGGGCACAAGATCGGCGGGCCGCGCGGCGTCGGGCTTCTGTACCTGCGGAAACCGGTCGAGGCCCTGTGCCTGGGCGGCGGCCAGGAACGCAGGGTGCGTTCGGGAACCGAGAACGTCGCCGGCGCGGCGGCTTTAGCGGCCTGCCTGGAAAACCGCGCCCTGCCGGAGAACCTCCTGGCCGAATACGATCAGGCCCGCCTCCGTTGCAGGCGCCTTCTTGGCGCGCTTAGGGAAATGAGCCGCTGCCGTCTCGTCCCGGAGGAACGCGGGATCGACGACGAAGGGTTTTCCCCCTACATCGTGCAGGCCGGCTTCAGGGACGTACCCGGCGAGGTAATGGCCCGCGCACTGGACGACCTGGGTTTCGCCGTCTCCACCGGGGCCGCTTGCTCGTTCTCCTCGCCCGAGCGCCCGGTGCTCGCCGCCATGGGCGTAGAGGACAGCCTAAGGCTGGAGGGAATTCGCGTCTCCCAGGGATGGTCGACCGGCGAGAACGAAATCGACGGCCTGCTCGCGGCAATCTCGGAGGTGCTGAAATTCCTGTGAAAGACGGCGACGGCCGGGGCAACGGAACCGGCCGCCTCGTCTGGCTTCTTAAGCCCGCCGAGCTTGCGCTTAAGGGCGACAACCGCAAAGGCTTCGAGGCGGTGCTAAAGCGCAACCTGCAGACCATGCTCGCCGGGCTCAACGTGCAGATCATCGTAAAGCGCGGCCGCTTTTACGTGCACGGCGCGGCCGGGGATCGCGACGAGATCGAGAACGCCCTGGATCGCCTTGTCGGAATCGCCGGCTGGGCGGAAACCCTGGCCCTTCCCAAAAACATCGACGAGATACTGGCCGCGTGCGCCGGGGAGGGCGAAAAAATCCGGGCGCAGGGCATAGGCACCTTCAAAATCGAGGCCCACAGAACCGACAAGGGCTTCCCCTTCGATTCCTACGCCCTAAGGTGCAAGGCCGGCGACGCCGTGACCGAGGCCGTCCCAGGCCTACGGGTGGACGTGCGAAACCCCGGCGCAATCATCCGCATCGAGATTCGGGAAAAGGCGTTCGTCTACAGCGACGCGCACAAGGGCCTTGGCGGGCTGCCTGTGGGAACGGCCGGGCGGGGACTTCTGCTGCTGTCCGGCGGCATAGACTCCCCGGTGGCCGGCTTCATGATGGCGACGCGCGGCATGGGGCTTGACGCGGTGCATTTCCATGCCTACCCCTACACCTCCGCCGAGGCGAAAGAGAAAACGGTTCGACTCGCCCGGATACTCGGCACATACTGCATGGGGCTAAAACTGTACTCCGTGTGCTTCACCAAGGTGCAGGTACGGATAAGGGAACGCGGGCCGGAACCCTGGGCCACGGTGCTTTTACGAATGGCGATGATGGAGTGCGCCGAAAAAATCGCCCGCACGATCAAGAGCAAATGCCTGATAACCGGGGAAAGCCTTTCGCAGGTCGCAAGCCAGACCGTGGAAAACCTGGCCTGCACCCAAAGCCGCGCCACGCTCCCCGTACTGCGCCCGCTGGTCGGCACCGACAAGGAGGCCATCATCAGACAGGCCGAGCGGATAGGCACCTACGCCGTCTCGATAGAACCCCACGAGGACTGCTGCGTCCTGTTCACCCCGCCCCGCCCCGTCCTGCGCGGCGACGTCGCCGAGGCCACCGCGCTTTACGAGGCGCTTGAGCTGGAACCGCTGATCGAGGAAGCGTTGCGGGAGTGCGAGACGGTTAAGTGCGGGTGCAAAATACATTGAGCACGCCGACGTTTTTCGAATGCCCGCCGGAACCCGGAAACGGATACCGGCGGGNAACTAGGATTCGCTACGCGCCCGACGCCACACGCGCCCTGGTGCCGCGCAGGAAATCTTCGACGGATATCGTCACCCTGGTTTTCAGAACCACGGCCGTTTCCGCCAGCAACATGTACCCAAGCAGAACCACCGTAATCCAATAGCCCGAACCAAGATCGACGTGGATGGCCTCGTTGACGATCACGTGAATCCTGTCGCCGATCACGTTAATAATCTGCGAAAGGCCAAGCAACGCGGCGAGCGAGCCAAGAGACTCTCCCAAGTTGCCAAAAAGCTCTTCCAGGCCGATTGCCAAAGTGTCGATCGCTATTTCCGGCACGGCCAGGATGACGGGGCCGGCTATCACGAACAGGACAAAGGCCAGGGCCAGCAAAACCCGTTTGGCCAAGGCGAACTTGCCGACGGCGGCAAGGACAAAAATCGCCAGCAGCAACGCCAGGGGTGCCAAGTACAAAACCGCAAACAGCTTTGCCAGCCGAACCGCGTCATACATCGTGTCGATCAAACTGAAACCACCGGTCAATTCCGCCAAGTCATCCCGGCCAATACCAAGATCGTCCAGCAGGGCGAGGACGTCAAAATCGCCGGCCAGTTCCGCCAAATCACCCTGGCCGACGCCAAGCCCGTCCGGCAGAGCCAATTGGATCGCCGGGGGCTCGGGCCTGTCGAAGATCGTGATAAGGCCCAGGCCATACGAATGATCCACGCCCAATTCGTGAACAGACAAGTGCGCGTTGATCGCGGGCCGCGTGTAACCGACCAATGCAATCGCGCACAAAACCATGAAGCAAAGCCTGTAGCCGGGCTTTATTCTTGCAAATTTGGATAACATTTTTACTCCTCTTTGGCGAAAGCACCCGGCACCCGTTTCCGGGCACCGGATCGAACCTTATAAGGCGGGGAATATTTGCTCGCCGGCATTGTTCACGACGCGGGCGTCGTTATTGGTTCTCCAGCCCGTGCCCCATCCGCCCTGCGCGGCGCCGGCGTTGGCCTCCGCCATAGTCACGAAGGGAATTTGTATCGTCTGTGTTTCGGTCCACCCGGCGAACGCGCTAGTGCCGACCGTGGTAACGCTTGACGGAATCGCCAGGCTCGAAACGCCCGTGCATTCGGCGAAAGCGAAAGCCCCTATGGAAACAAGGCCGGCGGGAAGCGCTATGCTCCTAAGATTCGCGTTTCCCTCGAACGCCCCGCGACCGCCCCAATGCGCGGCGACGGTCCAAGTCGCGGCGACCCAGGTTCGCCCGCCGATCGTTTCCAGCGCGCTGCCTGGGGCAAAGGCCACCGTTTGAAGAGCCGGGTTATTGGCGAACAGGTTCGCGCCGATCGCGGTAACGCCGCTGCCAATGGTAATGCTGGTCAAAGGGTTGTTCGCGAAAGCGTTAGGCCCAAGCTCGGTAACGCCGTTTGGAATGACGACGGCGGCAAGTTGGTTGTTGGCGAACGCGCTGCCCCCGATCACGGTGACGCCGCCAGGAATCGTGACTTCTGCGAGTTGGTTGCCCGCGAAGGCGGACGAGCCGATATTGGTGACTCCCTCGGGAATGGCCACGCCGGCCAACTGGTTGTTGGCGAAAGCCCCCGCCGCAATGCTAGTAAGGTCGGCGGGAAACCTTACGCTGGCCAGAAGGTTGTTAGCGAAGGCGTTGTTCCCGATCTCGGCAACGCTGTTAGGAATTGTCACGCTCGTTAGCATATTGTCCGCGAACGCGCGACTCCCAATCCATTCGACGCGGTTGCCTATGCTTAGCCTGTCGATTTGGTTGCCGGCGAACGCGCCATCCCCGATTCCCCCAACGCGACTGCCGATGCTTACCCTGCCGATCCGGTTGCGAGCGAACGCGCCGTCCCCGATCCACTCGACGCGGTTGGGGATCGTAACCCTGCCCAGCAGGTTGTACGCGAACGCGCCGTCCCCGATGGCGGTAACGCTTCGGGGGATGCTGACGCTCGCGATCTGGTTGCCCGCGAACGCCTCGTCATAGATAAGCGTGACCCCGCGCGGAATCGTGACGCTGACCAGGTTCCTTTCGCCGAACGCCCCCTCGCCGATTTCCGTAACGGGCATACCGCGAATGCGCGAGGGAATCCTTACCGCCCAAACCGATCCTGAGTGCCTAGTGATCCGCACCGAAACGCCCTCCACCGGCTCCGCCCTAAAATGCCTTTCCGGGTCACCGCCAGCGCATGACGCAAGCGCGAAACCCAGAACCGCCACCAGTAACAGGTAGGATATGACCCCTCTTTTTTTAAGCATCTTGCGCCCCTTTGCGCTTACCGTCCGCCGACCTTTCGTGTACCATTTTGCGTCCTCCAAAAACATTTTTTTCCGCAGTCATACGAAAGCAGGTTATATACGCGGGGCGGTTGCCCCGTGTATTTCCGTAATATCCCCGCCGGTTTTACCCATGCAAAACCTGTGCGCCTCCCCCTGGCGTATATCGCGAACCCCGTTCTGGACAAACCCCGGCATTTGTCGTAAAGTGCGAACCGTGAAAGAAAACAACAACGGCGACGACGTACTGTCGCGCGCGGCCTGGCATCCGGCTTTTGTCGAAGCAATCAAAGAGGAGCTTGAGGAGTACTGGGACATACTGGAGTTCCACGACGAGTACCAGCTTACCTCCGAGCCCCTGCGGATCGACTGCGTTATAATCAAAAAGGCGAAGGGCGCAATCGTAAGAAAAGACATCGCCGCCATCTTTCGCGGCGTGAACCTTCTGGAGTACAAGAGCCCAAGCGAAAGCCTGTCGGTGAACGATTTCTACAAGGTCCACAGCTACGCCACGCTGTACGCGTCCCTGAACGACACCCCCGTCGCCGACATAACCGTGTCCTTCGTCGGAAGCCGTTACCCCAGGGAGGTAATCAGGCATCTTGAGGGCGAACGCGGGTACACGGTTGAAAAAACCGCCCCGGGGATTTATACTGTAGCAGGATCCGTTTTTCCCGTGCAGCTCATCGACAGCCGGAAGCTGTCGGCCAGGGAAAACCAGTGGCTCAGGAACCTGCGCGCGCTCGGCACCAAAGAGGGCGTAAGCGTCATCAGAAAGATGGCCTCGCAGAAGCACAAGGTTGGCAAAAGGCTGAGGGCGTACCTGGCGGTAATAGCCAGGCACAACGCGCTCGCAGTACAGGAGGTAATAGACATGGGTGGCACAGCGGCAGTGGATCTTGAAACCGTTCTCGAAAATGCCGGCCTTATCGCCAAATGGGAGGCCCAGGGCGAGGTCAAAGGCAAAGCCGAACAGACAATTGAGATTGCACGGAAGTGTATCGAACACGGCTTTCCCATTGATGCCGTCGTTTCGGTTACCGGGCTTGATCCCGAACGGGTGCGGGAGCTGGCCGGCGGGATATACCAATAGACCGGCGGCGGGGGGATGACGACGGCTTGCGGTCGCTCCCCTTGAGATCCCTGTAAGGCAACCCCTGGTCCAAGATCTTCCAGCGGCAATCCTGGAATCGCCGCAACCTGCCACCGTTGTCAGTGGCCCAAGAACCTGCGCGCGCTCGGCACCAAAGAGGGCGTAAGCGTCATCAGAAAGATGGCGTCGCAGAAGCACAAGGTTGGCAAAAGACTTAGGGCGTACCTGGCCGTGATAGCCAGGCACAACGCGCTCGCGGTACAGGAGGTAATAGACATGGGTGGCACAGCGGCAGTGGACCTTGAAACCGTTCTCGAAAATGCCGGCCTTATCGCCAAATGGGAGGCCCAAGGCGAAGCCAGAGGCGAGGCTAAAGGCAAAGCCGAACAGACGATTGAGATTGCACGGAAGTGTATCGAACACGGCTTTCCCATTGATGCCGTCGTTTCGGTTACCGGGCTTGATCCCGAACGGGTGCGGGAGCTGGCCGGCGGGATATACCAATAGACCGGCGACGGGGAGATGCCGGCGGTTTGCGGTCGCCCCCCGTTTTCTGGTTACAGGTTTAAGATTGCCCATCGCCTTTTCCATGCCCGCATCCCAAAACCAGAAATAAGCCGAATGCCGATTTTCTCATTTTCCTCAATTCCTTTGCATTTTGCTTTTGTGGAGCATATCGTGCCTGTCTCTTTTGCACCCCATATCGATGCGTTTGCTACTGCGAAAGCCTGTTAAGCAGTCCCCTCGCTTCATCATTATTTGGATCTGTTCGCAAGGCAAGCTCAAAATCCGCTGCTGCTTTGTTTGAGTCACCTATTAAAAAATAGCTTTTGCCACGCTCTATAACAGCCGTTACAAACCCAGCAATTAACGCGCCATCATCAGACATGGTTTCAATTACACTAGACACAGTTTCAATAGGTTTTGTGAAATATGCAATTGCTTTGTCATATTCCTTATTCGCCTTATATGCGAAACCCAGTGAATAATGAATCACATCCATTATACGCGGGCTACTATGCCCATATTCAAGAGCTTTAGTTAACTCCTCTATTGCCAAAGCATGAGATCCGTTAGCATAATAACCATTACCGAGTTTAAAATGTTTCCAAGCCATTTCATTCCCAGCGTCAAGAAGAACCTTGACTATTTCAGGGTGTTCTTGTATTGTCGCGACCTGGACTGCGGTATAACCGTCGTTATCTTTCGCATTGATATCCGCCCCCGCGGAAAGGATAGCCTGGATTATGCCCAATCGTCCTCTTTCTGCGGCAAAATGGAGTGCGGTCGTGCCGTCCTTGTCTTTCGCATCAATTTTCTTCACTGCGGGAAGAATAACCTTGGCTATTTCAAGTTGCCCAAGAATTATCGCAACGTGAAGCGGAGTAACGCCATCGCTGTCTTGTAAATCGGCATTCACCCCTGCGGCAATAAGAACCCTAGCTACCTCAAGGAATTCTTCCCCTTCCGCAAGAAGCCGGAGTGCGGTGGCACCTCCGGTAGATTCCGCATTGACATCCGCACCTGCGTCAAGGAGGATCTTGATTAATTCCATCCTCGCATTGCCTACCGCAAGGTGAAACGGGGTAAAGCCCATGTTGTCCCTGATATCGACATCCGCACCTGCGTCAAGGAGGGCTTTGGCGACATCCGGCCGCCCTTTGCCCGCCGCATAATGAAGCAACGAAAACCCCTTGTCGGTCTCCTCTTTCGCATTGGGATCGATTCCTTTCTCCAAGAGGGATTTTACATCCCCCAAAGGACCTTCTTTTACTGCCGTGAAAATTTCGGAAACGCTCATTTTTTCTCTCCTTATCCTTGATTTTTTGTGAGCCCAATTCAAACAGACATGTCCGACCTAGTTGAACATCCAGTCGATGGAATAGCCCTTGTCGCTGTCTTTCATGATCTTTCCGCCACTGCCCACCACGTAGCCGGTGTCGGAACCGCCTTTTTTTAGCTTTCCATCATAGCCAATGGAAAGATCGGTGGAGCTGCCGCCCTTATAGACATCGCCGTCTCTTACGTAGAAACCAGTGTCACAGCCACTCCTCATGATCATTTTTTTAGGATTCCCATCACCCACCGAAAAATTCGTACTCTCCATATCCTTCCTTTTGTGTTTTTAGCCCACCGGCTGTTAAATAATTTCTGCCCAACGGACAGTATTTAAAATACCGATAACCTTAGTGCAATGTATCCCGGGTTCGATACACACACGCCCCTGCTTATTTAACCTTCTACCAAAATCATCGAAGGAGGCCGGACAGCAATGCCACGGCTGCCGCACCCAACTGAATGCTTGACGGCGAGCCGTCAACCCAGCCAACCCTACTACCGCTGACGCTATAGATTTCGCTGCCCCTAAGCTGTCCGATTCTTTCGCCGCTAACGGTATAGACATCGTTACCCCTGAGCTGGCCGATTCTGCTGCCGCTGACGGTATAAAAGTCATCGCCCCTGAACTGCCCGACCCTGCTTCCGCCAGGAGTAAAAACCTCGTCGCCCCTAAGATCCCCGACCCTGTTACCGCAAGTGTCCTTGATGTACATTCTTACAACCTTCCTTTACGGTTTTAATGTCGCCGCCGACGCATTCAAAATTCCCATGCGGGAATTATCATGATTCATCGAACACTAAACTGCAAATGTGGCAAAAGCCATTAGGTAAAACTGTTTGCCGCCACGCCTTACTGCGCCAAGACCCAAAGGGTACACTATGCTGAACGCAATAAGGCGCAAATTTAGTACGACTATCACTGCTCCAAATGCTGGAACGCGACATTGATGAATTCTTCTGGATTCCGGCACTCACTGGCCCAATCGGGATAAGAAAGTGTTTTGTAAGAAACCGCAAGTATACGAGCACATGCTATCATCCAATCGGCCGGTGGATCTATACAAGGAGTGTTAGATTTGATGATGATGGGAATACTTTTTAGGCAGATTACGTGATGCGATCCCCTTGCGTTGAAATGTTCATATAGACCCTTTGAACCATTCGGCATGACTTGACGTGCTACCTGCTTATGAGAACTCTTAAAGCCGCCATTAAAAAAGAATATTTCTCCACATTTTGCACCTGCAGAATCAGAAACGTCAAAACAAACATAGCTCACAGAATTATCACTAATGGACTCCGTCTCTCTGTGGTAATTGTAATCCCCTAGGTTGTATCCGTCTTGAGTCAGCATAGATCGGCACATCCTAATTATACGGTAGTTATCAAAGGCACCAATATCGAGGGCTCTGTTAATTGCCGAAACATGATGCACATTACCATGTTCAATAATCCGTTCATACAGTGATATAACGCGCTCCAGGTAAGCGTCACTGGTTTTTAGAAACTTGTCTTTATACTTGTCAGCCAAAGCCATTATCGAATTACTATCTCCCTGTGATACTTTTGTCACAAGCTCCTTGTTAATACCACATCTGGATATGTAAAATTCAAACAAATCAATTTTTGCCTGACTATCCCCCCTCGCTACTTTTGCTGCAAGATCCTTGTTGACACCATCCCTAATCAGGTAAAATTCAGCCAAATCAATCTTTGCTTGACTATCCCCCTGCGCTACTTTTCCCAAAAGCTCCTCTTCCAGCTTCTTGGCAGCCTTCGCTTTCCTGCTCGATTTAATGCTAAGAAAAACGATAAAAACTATTACCGCAACAACAATTGACAAAAACACCACCATACTACTACCTTCCTTTCCGCTTGTTTGCGAATGTTAGTCTGGAACCTTTTTGGTTTTTTCCCAACCCATTGCTAGGAAACAGGTCGAAAACGGGCTGTTCCATTGCCCCGCCAACTACCCTAGCAGACAACTCACGATACCGAAAACTTCAGCATCGTGAATGCCTTTTCATATGACATTACCTACGCAGACATCTTCCTGACTTAGCTAAACAGCCTGTCGATGGAATAGCCTTTGTCGCAGTCTTTCATGATCGCCCCCTCTGCCTACCAGATAACTAGTGTCACAGCCGCTTCTCATGATCATTTTCGTGAAATTTTCATTACCCTCCGAAAAATTTGTACTCTCCTTCCTTTCTTGTGTTTTTTGCTCGCCAGATGTTATATTTTTCCTGTCCAACGGACAGCGTTCAAGGCACCGAAAATTTCGGAACCTTGAATTCCTTTTGCACCCCCGATCCCTAGGATCGTTCCCTGGATCGGGTTCCCCAGCAAAACCCTGGCCAAGGTTCGCCGCATCCCATATGGTGCAGACCTATTCCCCCAGATCGAGGTCTCCAGTCAACCCCATTATCGCCTAGGAGGCATAAGCTCATCACATCTATCCAGTATCTTTTCTCCACAACTTGTACACCCCTCCCCTTCCACAATTGTTATAAGTAGGGACTTTAAAATGCCAGCTTCACTATTTTGCATGTGAAAGGCAGGATCGCTGTTGTAACGGTCAAGCAAATCCTTGACCGTCCTCTCTTTACCTTCATGTACGGTATCCATGCAACGACACGAATAGCACAAATCCTCAGTTTTTATTGTTCCCATAATTTTTACTCCTTTGCGGCATTAATATCGCCGCTGACATATTTAAACTTCCGCATGGAAATTTACAAAACCAAATCCGCCGTAAAATGATGGCGGGTACAGTTAACGCATATGGTGCCAGCACCCTACGCAGAGGGTTTAAAAATTAATGACAGGCACCATCGCGCCGCACCTGCCTGTCACCCGCGCGTGAACCATTACCGTGGCGTGAAGTTCCAAGTAGGGTTGTTTGCTGGGCCGCTTCGAGTATAAGTCCCCGCTCTTCTGCCGTTTTGTCGGTAGAAAACATCGAACCCTTCACCCCGAAAACTAATCCCCGTACCATGATGATACAGATCCACGTAAGCACCTATGGTAATGTTGGTTATTATGAAGTGGTGACGCATGGCACTACCCCTTTGTGGGAAAAATGCATTGCTGCCAATAGTCCTAACACTGTCGGGTATGGTAACACTGGTTAGCCGTTCATTTCCGAAAAACGCGCTTATGCCAATGCTCCTGACTCCATTGGGGATGGTTACGTTGTTAAGCACCCTTCCACTGAAAGCGCTCGCCCCTATTTCTACTATCCATGTGCCCCTAACCACGGAAGGTATAACCACGTTTGTCTGGGTTCCAGTAAAACCGGTCAGCACGCCGTTTTCATTCACAGTAAAGTAGCGCTCGTTGGTGGCGACCACCCCACCAGGTCTCACCCGCTGGTGCAGGGCGAAACTTTGCGCGGGCATCACGCTTATCCGCCTCTGCGCGGCGGCCTGCCCTGCGGGAACGCCGTCAATGGCGGCAACCCGTATGGAAAGCCGGTCGGTTATCGCGTTTATGTCCACCCCGGGCACGACCACGGTTCCCGACCACTCGGGGCTTGGGATTGTCATGCCGTACCGCACCCGAAAGCCGCGTGGAATCGCGGCGGTTCCGGTGCCTATAACCCTTCCCTGGTCGTTCAGGATTTCCATGGTCACCGCGGCGTTGGCCGATCTGCCGACAAACGGGGACGCAACGCCAACGGTATTGTTGGGCCAGTCGAACCCCCAGTCCCCGGATCTGCCGGTCGCCCTAAGCCCGCTTTCCACGGTCAGCACGACCTCGTTTACCGTGTGCGTCCACATGGAATCCGGCACCGTCCGCATGGCAAAGCTAAGTTCAACCGTCTCGTTCTGGAAGTTCACGGTACCGTGGGTAATGTCCGTGTAGTAGATAAGATAGAAGGGCTGATCCCTGGCCAGAAAGTCGCGGACGAAGTTCTCGGTTTCCTGCAACCGCCGCATCCATTCGCCCCGCATAACGATGTCGGCGCGGGCATCCAGCGCACCCACCGGCGGCCTGGCGGTTATTCCCGCCGTCAGGATCACAAGGCGGTTTTCCACTTCCTCAAGCAGCGGGTCGTGGCCGGCGGCTTGCATGAAGTGGGACATGGCCTCTATCTCGAACCCCTGGCGCTGGGCGTAGATGCCCCTGGCAAGCGCGGTCTGCGCCTGAACCGTGGCGGCCTCCGGGGCTCTCGTAAGTTCCTGCCTTCCCCGGCCAGTCAGCGTCACACCCAACTGTCCAAGCAGATCGACGGTCGCCTCCCTTACCGCGGAAAGGTTTTCTATTTCCCGAATGGATGTCTGGGTTGGCGGGCGCGAGGCCCTTCTTACGCCAGTCTGCACGTCGGTTACCGCGAACTCCATCATGTAGGCGGTGGCGGTTCTTGTTACGGTGCCGGCAAGGACATAGCGGGCGTTGGCAATATGCCCGATTCGGATAAAGTCCTCGTCGGAAAAATAGCCGGACATGGACATGCCCTGTTGGTCCAGGATTGTTTCCAGGTTCTGCCTGTCTACAATGGTGATGGCCGAATACAGGTTGAAGTCCCCGGTCATCGATCCCTGGATCAGCGACGGCATCCAACGCATCTCGTCCTCGGAAAGCCCGTTGCCGGCCGGCTCCAGAACCGCCAGGGTCATGCCCCTGCCGCCGTTGCCCGACCAGAACGGCGATGTGGGAGTGGCGGCGGGTATCGCCAGGGGCGCGGCTTGCTGAGGCGTGGTAGCCGGAGCTTGTTGAGGCGCGGGTGCCTGGGCCGCCCCCTGCTGTGCGACTTGCGGCTGGTTTCCGGAGGCACTGCCCAAGCCCAAAACCATGAATACCATCAGGGCCGCCGTCCCTACGACATGCGGCAGACATTTTTTCATTGTCATAAAACACTCCTTGTTGTGATTTGTCATGCTTTCGAAAAAGCGAGAACACCTTAGGGCGCGAGATCGCGCGGTTCCGGTCAACCGCGCGATCCTGGCAAGCCAGGCGGTGGCGGGAAACAATTTGGCGTGTAGCGTTCGCTCGAATCTTTGGGTCGTTAAATTGTGCGGGTCTTTATGCGTGGTTTTCCTTACGGATAAACACGGCGTTTTATCACAAGCAAACCAATTTCGTTTGAAACTGGGGGGGGGGGGGG
>WQRP01000008.1 GCA_009786675.1 Treponema sp.
CCCCCCCCCCCCCCCATTAGCTCATAATAATTCGCCCATAGCTACATTCAACGAAAACGAAAATACTCGCGGCAAAGCCCTCGGAATCAAAACCGGTCCGCCAGGACCCCGGACGTCGTTCGGGCGCGTTTTGGGCCGAGGGCCTTGCCATTGTACAAGTCCGAAGGAGGGCTACGCAGGATGACAAAGACAGGATTTAGGGCAAGGCTCGGGCGTAAAACGCCGGCAATCGCGGCGGCGTTCGTGATGGCCATGGTATTGGCCGGATGTCCGGGCAACGGGCTCGGACCCGATCCGGAACCGGGGCCTGGGCCGGGAACGGGAACAGGTACGGAGATGTTTACGGTAACCTTCGACCGCAACTTCGAGGCGAACCAGGGACAGGGAGCGGCCCCGACCGCGCGGACGGTCGCCGCCGGCACCGTCATAACGCTGCCGGGCCGGGGCAACATGAACAGGGACGGTCACGTCTTTGGCGGCTGGAACACCCAGGCCGACGGCGAGGGGACGCCCCATGCCGCCGCCGCGGACTTTACGGTCAGTTCCACCGTCACCCTGTTTGCCAGGTGGGTGGAACTGGAACCGATAACCATAAGCGTTACCGGGGTACCATCCGGGATTTCCCATATGGAAATAACTCTGACGAACCAGGCCGGGGATCTGGTTGGCTCGGGGAATAGCCAGAGCATAATCGGCGGCACCGCGACGTTCCAGATTAATGCCCTGCCGGGCACCCACAACATCCGTCTGAGCCATTGGGGCATTTCGGAGCAAATCGAGTGGCGCAGCATAAACCCGCTGTTGATAACGGTCGACGGCCCAAACAGCTTCTATTTTGACACAGATTTCGAAAAACTGGTTCCCATAACGATTACGGTTACCGGCGTCGATGCCCATTTTGCGAGAATAGAACTGTTGAATCAGGCGGGAAACGTGGTTGCCTCGGGTGAGACGCAGATACAAGACGGTTCGGCAGAATTTATTTGGCTGAACTATCGTTATGTTGGCGGACGATTCATGACTCCGGGAGCCTACGAGGTTCGCCTGCGTCTTATGGATGACGGCTGGGACATAATCAGCGTGCACCGCATAGACTCAATAAGCATAAGCCCGGGCAACAACGAAATAGGGTTTGGCGAATTCGATGAAATGCCGCCCATAAAGGTAACGGTTACGGGAGTGCCGGCGGAATTCCATGGCTACTGGGGCATGTTGGTGTTGATGTCCCCGGGGGGCAATATGGAGGACGGGGGTGCGATGATTCTGCAGGCCGACACGGCCTTTACCGTGTTTGGCGTTTTCCCCGGGACTTTCGATGTCGTATTGGCCATAATGGACGGTGACACCCACGCTATCGTTGGCGCTCGCACGGCATCCTCACGGACCATTGCCGCCGGCGGGTCAAACAATATAACATGGAGCGACTTTACCGATATGCTGCTCACCCGTATGACCATTTCGGGGATCCCCGCCGATTACGAGGGCGCATATGCGGAGGTGCTGGTGAGATGCCTTGTGTCCGATGAAGAGATCGCCTTTGGCGGGGGAACGGTGACTGATGGTTATGTGTTAATTACTCTGTTCGATTCAACCGGCTGGTTTCTGGATCGAACGGTGTCCGGCCAGGTCACGGTGTTCTTTGAAGGCGAGATCTATCACCCGGACTGGGGCTCGTCTTGGACAACTATCGGCGCCTATGCGACGACCGCCACCATAACCTTCCCCCATGGACAAAACACCACCGTGCAGTGGAGCGCGTTCAACATCGACATTGGCGGCACGTCCGATCTTTCCGCGCCCATGGGCGGGCCCCGCGCGAGGGCCGCCCGCTAGCTTCCGGCGTGAAGGCCCAACCCGGGCCTTCACGCCGACCCCTTGACCCAAGCCCGCGGTTTACCCCATCATACTGACGTAATGGTTATATCTGTCAAAAGGAGAATGTCGCTTTGTACGAAATACTGCACCCCGTAAATATTTTCTCGCCCGCGCATTTCGCCTTCCTGGCGGTTCTGTGGCCCGCCGCCGTGCTTCTGGCCGCCTTCCTGTCCAGGAGGTACGGATACAGCAGGAAGATAGTGATGGTTTGCGCAATCATAGGCATACTGTGCGAGCTGGAGAAAATTTTCTTCTTCGTCGAAAGATCCCCCTATGGCTACGGGTACCGGCTGCCCCCGAACCATCTGCCCTTCGCCATGTGCCCGTTCCAGATTTTCCTGATATTCGCCCTGGCGTTTTCCGGCAGCCTGAAAAAACGCAGGCCGCTGTTGTCGTTCATGTATCCAATGCTGGTCGGCGGCGGGGCGGTGGGAATGCTGCTTCAGTACACCTACCAGTTCCACGGGCTCCTGGACTTCGCCACCTACCGCTTTTTCCTGTACCATACGATGCTTGTCTTCCTGGGCTTCTACCTGTACATGTCCCAGCCCATCCGGTTCACGATAAGGGAGTACGGCATGGCTATTGGGCTTGGCATGGTGGCGGTGATCTTCGCGATCTGGGTCAACGGCTTCTTCGGCTGGAACCCGCGGGTTAACTTCCTGTTCGTAGTGCGGCCGCCCAGGGAGGGCCTCCCCCTGCTGAACCTGGATCGGGGCTGGGCGGTATACATAGGGCAGATCGCCTGGATAGCCATCGCGGTGTTCACGCTGTGCTATATCCGCGAGATAAAAAGGGATCTGCCGGAGCTTCTTAGGACGCTAAGGGCGAAACTCGGACAGGGAAGGCAGGCCGCCTTGTAACTTGCCCCGCGAATCCTTAACTTTAGGTATGGCGCACACGAGCTTTCTAAGCGATATACTCACCAACCGCCTAAGGCCGGACGCCGAGCTGGATATTTCCGGCGGCGGGCGGGTGCTTATAATCAGCGACCTGCACATGGGCACCGGCAAAAGGGACGACCTGGCCCGCAACGGCGATCTTCTTATCGCCCTTTTGCGGGACTATTACTTCGACCAGGGCTGGTACCTTGTCCTGAACGGCGACATCGAGGACATCCACCGGCACCCCCTGGACCGGATCCAGGAACGCTGGGCGGAGTTGGGCAGGGTCTTCGACCTTTTCGCCAGGCACGACCGCCTGTTCAAGCTGGTCGGCAACCACGACGAGGGGCTTCTTCTAAAAAAGACGTACAGGTACCCGCTTAGGGAGATGCTGCGGATCGAGACCGGCGTGATCCCGGCCTACGTGTACCACGGGCACCAGCCGTCGAAGGTCTACGGGACCTTCAACAAGCTTATGGGCGTGGGCATACGCTACTTCCTTACGCCCTTCGGCATAAGGAACATCTCCTCCGGCCGCAGCCCGCTTAGGCGTTTCGCGGTGGAAAAGGCCGCCTACGACTTCTCGCTGAAGAACAACTGCATATCGATTATCGGCCACACCCACCGGCCGCTCTTCGAGTCCCTGGGCCGCTTCGAGTACGTCAGGTTCGAGATAGAGGGCCTGTGCCGAAGGTACCCCTTCGCGTCCGGGGAGGAGCAGGGGAGGATAGAGGCCGAGGTACAGTCCCTTCGCCGCGAGCTGGGCAAGCTGAAAAAAAAGGAGCGCCGGGACATGCTGCGCCAGAGCCTGAGCCTGTACGGCGACCAGATGCCGGTCCCCTGCCTGTTCAACTCCGGGTGCGCCATAGGCAACAAGGGGCTTAACGCCATAGAGCTTAGCGCCGGGGACATATCCCTGGTGTACTGGTTCGTCGAGGGGAACAGCAAAAAGTTCGTGACCAGGGGCGGCTACGAGATAGAGAGGCTCGGCGACGGCGGGTACCGCCGGGCGGTCCTGAACAGCGACAGGCTGGAGAGCGTCCTGGCCAGGATTAAGCTTTTGGCCTAGGCTTTGTTGCATTTTCCGGCCGTTTCTGCGATACTATAGCGGTAGCCAATTATGTCAGACCAAATAATACCCATTGAACACGTCCTTCCCCCTAAGCTGCCGCTTGTCGCCCTTATGGGCCGCCCGATCTTTCCGGGGATCTTTACCCCGATAATGATAGGCAACCCCGCCGACGTAAAGGTCGTCGAGGAGGTCGTCGCCGGCGACGGCATGGTGGGGCTGGTGATGCTCGAGAACGAGACGGAGACGGCCTCCATCGACGACCTGCACAGGGTGGGCACGGCGGCGAAGATCGTCAAGAAAATCAACCTGCCGGACGGCGGGACGAACATTTTCATATCCACGCTCAAGCGCTTCCGGATAAAGAAGACCCTGCACGCCAGGAACCCCATCGTCGCGGCGGTGGAGTACCTGGACGACGAGGAGGACGACACCAGCGAGGTAAAGGCCCTTACCCGGGCGCTAATCTCCGAGATGAAGCAGATCTCGGAAAACAACCCGCTGTTCTCCGAGGAAATGCGCCTGAACATGATCAACATCGACCATCCGGGCAAGATCGCGGACTTCATCGTCAGCATCCTGAACATCGACAAGGCCGAGCAGCAGAAGGTGCTGGAGATCGTCAACGTCCGCAAGCGCATGGAGCAGGTGCTGGTGTACATCAAGAAGGAGCAGGAGCTTCTGCGCATCCAGAAGAAGATCCAGCGCGAGATAAACGAGAAAATCGAGAAGTCCCAGCGCGAGTACTTCCTGAAGGAGGAGCTGAAGGCGATCAAGGGCGAGCTGGGGATGACGACCGACGCGAAAAGCTCGGACTACCAGCGCTTCCGCGAGAAAATCGACTCGTTCGGTTTCGCCGGCGAGGCGAAGGAGTCGGTCGAGCAGGAGCTGGAAAAGTTCAGCCTTATGGAGCCGAACTCGGCCGAGTTCATCGTGACGCGCAACTACCTGGACATGATCGTCAGCCTTCCCTGGGGGGATCCGGAGCCGGAGACCTTCAGCATGGGGAAGGCGCGGGGGGTCCTGGAGGCGGACCATTACGGGCTCAGGGACGTCAAGGACCGCATCGTCGAGTACCTGGCGGTGCTGAAGCTGCGGGGTGCCGCCAAGCCCAAGGGAAGGGTCGCCGCGGACGGCGGGGAGGCCGCCGTTCCGCAGGGTTCTATAGTCTGCCTTGTCGGCCCCCCGGGCGTGGGCAAGACCTCGGTTGGCCGTTCGATTGCCCGCGCCCTGGGCCGTAAGTTCTTCCGGTTCTCGGTGGGGGGGATGCGGGACGAGGCGGAGATCAAGGGCCACCGCCGGACCTACATCGGCGCGATGCCCGGGAAAATCATCCAGGGGCTCAAGATCGTCAAGACCAGGGATCCGGTGTTCATGATTGACGAGATCGACAAGATGGGCGCGAGCTTCCAGGGCGACCCGGCCAGCGCGCTTCTGGAGGTTCTGGATCCGGAGCAGAACTCGACGTTCAGGGACCATTACCTGGACCTTCCCTTCGACATATCAGGGATCTTCTTTATCGTCACGGCGAACACCCTGGACACGATTCCGGCCCCGCTCCTGGACCGCATGGAGGTCATCCAGCTTCCGGGCTACATCGACGCGGAAAAGCTGGAAATCGCCAGGCGCTACCTGATTCCCAAGAGCCTGGAAAAGAACGGGCTGCGCAAAAGGCAGGTAAGGTACACCAAGGACAGCCTTCTGCACATCGCCAACGCCTACGCGCGGGAGGCCGGGGTGCGTAACTTCGAGAAGAACCTGGACAAGATACACCGCAAGCTGGCCAAGCAGATCGTCGAGGCGGGGGAGGCCGCCGACGCGGAACCGGCGCCGCCCCAGTTCTCCCTGGACAAGAGGCTGGTCGAGAGGCACCTGGGCAGGCCGGTTTTTCCGGAGGGGGAGGTCAAAAAGGCGAGCTTTCCGGGGATGTCCGTCGGGCTTGCCTGGACGAGCATGGGCGGCGACACGCTGGTGATCGAGGCGACCTCGGTCCCGGGCAAGGAGGGGCTTACCCTTACCGGCAAGATGGGCGACACGATGAAGGAGAGCGCGGCCATCGCGATGACCGTGGCCCGAAAGCTGGCGGTGGAAAACTACGGCGTGGACGTGGAGTGGTTCGACAAAAACCACGTCCACCTGCACATCCCCGAGGGCGCGACCCCCAAGGACGGGCCCTCCGCCGGCATAACCATGGCCACCGCGCTTGTCTCCCTGGTGCGCGGCGAGGTCGTCGCCGACAGGCTGGTGATGACCGGCGAGCTTTCGCTGACGGGAAGCGTCCTGCCCATAGGCGGCCTAAAGGAAAAGACCATCGCGGCGCGGCGGAACAAGGCCAGGCGCATAATCATTCCCAGGCAGAACGAGCGCGACCTGGACGAGATTCCCGACTACGTGAAAAAGGGGATCACTTTCCACCCCGTGGACCGGTTCGAGGAGGTGCTGGAGCTGGCCCTTCCCTAGCCCCCCAGGTAGCTCCTGGCTAGCCGGTCCTCCGGATCGAGCTCCAGGACGGTGCGGAAGAACGCCGCGGCCTGGTCCCCGTCGCCGCTTTTCATGGCCAGGACGCCCAGGTTAGAGATTATCTTTACGTTCTCGCAGTCGTCGCGCAGGGCGGATTCGAGCAGCCGTCGCGCCCCCTTTAGATCCCCGGTTTCCATAAGGCAGATGGCTAGCTCGTTTTGGGTGTCGCTGTTGCCGCCGCCCAGCTCGATCGCCCTTTCGAAGGCCGCCGCGGCGTCGGCCCAGCGGCCAAGCCTGCGGAGCGCCCAGCCCAGGACGAACCAGCCGTTCCATACCTCCGGCCGCCTCTCGATGAAGCCGCGGACGCTTTGCATCCCCGCCTCCTCCTTCCCGTCGCGAACGAGCGCGTAGGCCTCCCTGAAGCTTTCGTCCTCGAGCCCGCTGGCGTCGATTTCCCTGACGACCGCCCGGGCGCGCCTTTTTTTTGCGTCGTCGCCGGGCAGGGGATCCTCGTCCCCGTCCCGGCCGGCGTACAGTGAAAGGCATTCCCTGGCGCGGACGAAGTCCTTTCTGCCAAGGAAGAAGAAGCCGGCGTTGAACCAGGCGTCGGGGAAGGGGGGCTCCAGGGACATGGCCTCCTCGTAGGCGTCCCGGGCGGCCCCAAAGGCGGCCTGGGCTTCCGGCTTGCCGTGCCGCTCCAGGAAATCGGCCCGCTGCTCCATGACCAGGGCCCGGTTGAGCCTGACGGTGGGCGAGCCGGGGAACAGCCCCCGCAGGGAATCGAGTATTTCCAGGGCCAGGCCGAACTCGCCGTTTCGCGCCTTTATAATCGCCGCCTCGGTAAACTCGCCCAGGATGGCGGGGCGCAGCGCCAGGACGAAACTGCGGTAGTAGTCGATCCAGTCCGGCCTGGCCTCGCCGGCGGCCACGACCCTGAGCATTCCAGAGACGATCATTTCCCAGGACAGGCTCTCCAGGACGGCCTTCGCGTCGGTTATCCCGCCCTCGGGGATTTCCACGGGCAGGGGTATGTCGGGGTCTATGGAAAAGCCGCCCGAGTCCCCCACCAGGTCCGAGATCCGCCCGCGGAGGCTTTCCGGGACGGAAAGAAAGAGGAGGCGCTCCTGGTGCATTTACCTTGCCGGCTGCACGGAGCGGCTGTCCGCCCTGGTGGAGTTGATGTACTCGTTGATTCGTATCTTGTAGCCCATGGGAACCTGCGCGTCGTCGAACGACATGGCCAGGGCCACCATGCCCTGCTTGCCCTCGACGCCTTCCGAGCGGACGAACTTGCCCGGCAGCAGGAAGCTTTCCCTGGGGTCGTCGAAGTCCGCGCGAAGGGTCGCCTCCTTTTCCAGAAGGAACCTGCTTACGCCCATCATTATCAGCTTGGACCCGGAGAAGGACACGTCCCGTATTATGCAGCGGCGGGGGACCTTCTGGATAAAGACCACGGCCTCCCTGGAAAGCAGCTTTAGCTTCCGCTGGGTTTCCTCGTTGACCAGTAGCCGCTCGTCCTTGCGCTTGGCGGAGTTCACGTTCGCGTCGAGCACCCGCCCGATGATCTCTATAAAGTCGTCCGGCGGGCGCTGGGTAAACTGGATCCCCATAAGGACGACTTCCTTGGATCCCCTGTAGGGGGACAGGCTAAGGACGCGGCCCGCCACGAAAAAGGTTACCGGGGTGTCCCTTTCCGCGTTCCTGAAGCTAAGGCGCAGGCTGACCATGTTGTTGGCCTGCTTCAGCTTGTCCACGATGCCGGACTTGATGTTGGCGACGACCTTCGCGCCCTGGAAGGATGTCGCGAAGAAGACGCAGGGCCAGAAATTGCTGCCGCATTTTAGGTGCACCTGCTCGGGGATAAGGCCCGTCACCTGGATCATGTCCTTGGTAAAGGTTATGTCTATCCCCTTGAAGGTCTCGTAAAAAGCCGCGATTTTTTTAGCCGGTAAAGTACCCATACATAATCACCTTCGTTAGTTGTAGCATAATACTAATCGTCGATCAACCCTTCATATTCGTCGATGAATTCCCGGTGATCATCCGGCGTCCCGGCTAGCCCCGGCGCGCCGTGCAGTCCGGCCAGCCCCATAAGGTAGGCCTGGTCGAATATCCTTGCCAGGTCGGCGGCCTGGGCGCGGGTAAAATGCATGATGATCTGCCGCGATTCGGCCCGCCCTGTACCTGCCTCCAGGGTTTCCTCCGCCCTGGCCGGGCGCATCAGGGTCGAGAAAAAGGGCGTGTTCTCCCTGAACCTGTAGCCAATCTCTATGGTCGGGTACGCGACGTGGTTCATGGTGAACCTCGCCGTCTGCCACTCAAGCCGCCCGGCCACGCTCCCGTAGGCGTTCCTGGTCCGCCTGTGCTGCCTGCCCAGGTCCCGCGCCTCGAAGTCCGCGTTGTAGCGCTCCAGGGCCGTGGCGAACTGCCGCCTGCCGGTCTCGTCCCAGAACTGCCGGAAGGTTACGAACTCGTACCTGAATTCCAGGGAGACGGCGTTCAGCCTGGGATGGAAGACCGTTTCCATGGTGACCGTGTTCAGCCCCCTTCCCAGCGGCCTGTCCAAAAGGGCGTAGACCGTGCCGGCGGGGATCGGGTCCATGTCGGCCACCATTCCCGGGGGCCTTCTTACGGGGTTGGAGTTTGCGCAGGAGAGCACGGAAAGGGCGGCCAGTATGGCCATGGCGGCGGTAGGTAGTCTCATTCCACTATTATACTCCAAACCGGCCGATTGTGAAAGTACGGAACGAAGCGCGGTTTCCCGCTGCCCGTAAATCGTCGCGCGTAGATTGACAATCGCAAAATCGCCATATATACTTTAGTTCAATGAGCTATTGGGAATGCCCATTTTTTCCGATAATCAGGAAAGTAGTGCGCGTTGTCTAAGGTATTAACCAAATGGGAGCAGTTCATGGCATTTGAAAAAAAATCATCTTCTTCATCCGATCGTGGCAAGGTTCACTCGGCCGGGGAACTCGAAACTTACGGTGTGTGGGTAAAAAGCGAGCCGCAGGATATATCCTCGGAGATGGCCGGTGCCGCGGACTTTGGCGATGACGCCGTGCCTTTCGACATGGGCGACATTGGGATGCCCGGCGACCCGGCCTTCGGCAACGGGGGCTTTGCCATAGGCAGCTTCGCCGAAGGTTTCGGGGACGACGATTTTGTCCCCGGATCCTACGAGACCGCCGATTTTACGGAAAGCCCTTTTGACGGGGACGACCTTGCCCCCGGCTCTGGGGGTACCGACGAGGCGGCGTCCGGCCAGCTCCTGCTCAAGCTGGCCGGCGAGCTGTCGTCGATTAAGTCCGAGCTTGACACCATGAAAAAGGAGTTCGCCGAAATCCGCGCCGAAAGGGATCGCGGCGTAAAGGCCGGGGACATGGACGGCGGGTTCTTCTCCGGCGAGGACGACGGCAAAATCGCCCTTACGGACAGCGAGATGGACGACATCCTGGCGTCCGGCCTGTCAGGCGAGGACGACTCTGGTTTCGGCGCCGGCGGCATCCTGGGCGATTCCCTGCGGGACGAGGACGAGGCGGCGCTGAAGGAGCTTTCGCGGCAAAAGGCCGCCGCCGGGGAAGGGGAGGTCGACATACAGGACCGGTTCCTTGGGGACAGTGTTTTCGACACGGATCTTGACTTCCTTACCGGCGACAGCGGGGCGGTCATTGGGGAAAACGATATTTTCGGGGCTTTTGCCGGCGACCTTCCCTCGCCGGACATGCTGGAGGACGTGGACGAGCTTCGCGACCTTCGTATGCACGGCGCGGATCCGCTTACGCCCCCGCCGGAGGACAGCAGTTACCTTGAGGGCGAGGAGGCGCCCCTGGTCGGGGAGCCCGGCGAAGGCGTTGGTTTCGGGGATTCGTTTGACGACGGGGATCCCTCCATGTCGCCCTGGATGCTTTCCGAGTCGGGAATCGCGGAAACCGATGGCGCGCCGCCGTCCCCGGACGGCGGGTTCTTCCTGGACGACGATCTGCCGGCGGACGACGGGACTTCCTTGGGCAATGACGAATTGTCCTTGGATGACGGGCTTTCCCTGGGCGACGGCTTTTCTCTAGGCGACGAACTGTCCCTGGATGACGGGCTTTCCCTGGACGACGACGAATTGTCCCTGGACGACGGGCTTTCCCTTGGCGACGAACTGTCCCTAGGCGACGGGCTTTCCCTTGGCCACGACGAGTTGTCCCTGGACGACGGGCTTTCCCTGGGCCACGACGAACTGTCCCTGGATGACGGGCTTTCCCTGGGCCACGACGAACTGTCTCTGGATGACGGGCTTTCCCTGGGCGATGACGAATTGTCCCTGGATGACGAGTTGTCCCTGGATGACGGGCTTTCCCTGGACGACGACGAACTGTCCCTGGACGGCGAGCCTTCCCTGAGCGACGAACTGTCCCTGGACGACGGGCTTTCCCTTGGCGACGACGAATTGTCCCTGGGTGACGGGCTTTCCCTGGGCGACGACGAACTGTCCCTGGACGGCGAGCCTTTCCTGGGCGAGGAAATGTTGCTGGACGACACGCCGCCCCCGGACGAGGATGGCGCCCTGGACGACGAATCTGCGCCCGCCGGGGATGCCGCGCCCGACACTCCGGACGAGGAAATTTCCCTTGACGATGATGATGACGACGACGCTTCGGACACTGGGCTGTCCGCGGATGACGGGGAGTCTGCCGGGGAGGGGCCTGCGGAAGCCGCCGCCGGGTTGTCTTTGGACGACGGGACACCTGCCGTGGACGTCCCGCCCTTGGACGATGACGGCGACGACGAAACCCTTACCTCCGACGACCTGATGCTTGACGAGCCGATCTTCGAGGACATTTCGCTGGAAATGGGCGACATGGAAAGCTTCGAAATCGACGACGTGTCCATAGAGGACTCGACCCTTGTGCGGGAAATCCCGGAGGGCTTCCAGGTTGACGCCGAGGAGGCCCTGGCTTCCGACGACGATCTTGAGGCCATAGAGGGGGACGAGGAAATTCCCCCGCCGCCCCCCGCCGCGAAAACCGCCGCCGCCGGGAAAGCCGAGGCGGCCGACCCTGACACGGCCGGTATTTCCCCCGACCTGAAAAGGGATCTGAAGGACGTTTTGGCCTACATGGACCAGCTTCTCGAATCCCTGCCCGAGGACAAAATCGAGGAATTTGCCAAATCCGACCATTTCGACACCTACCGGAAACTTTTCAAGGAACTGGGACTGGTGCAGTAATGGGTCTTTTGGATAAGGTCGGCGCCGCCAGGGTCGATCGTGACACCCCCGGCGATCCCGAAAGCGTTATGGCCGCTATCACCGGTTTTTACCACGAGGCTCCTTTGTTCCACTGCGTCGTTCTTAGGCACGGCGGGGGGAAGGGGTTTTCCGGCAAAATCGAGGATATGGCGGCCTGCCACGGCGCGGTGTGCGAAAACCTGTCTGACGGGAACTGCCTTGTCCTGCTTCCCGGCGATCTGGACATGGAACTTTTTTCCCACAGGATTTCCAAGAGCACCGGATCCACCGTGGCCTTCCAGTTTACCTCCGATTCGCCTTCCGCCGCCTTCGACGCCTTGTATTCCCGCCTTTCATGAACGGGCCCGACGCCGTCGGGCGGCTACATTCCAGGTACCGCCCCCAGGCCGAGGCGGATCGCTATATCCAGGCGCTCGACCCCGGGCAAGACGTCGATTTTTTTGTCCTCGTCGAGCCGGGCATGGGGTACCTTGTCGAATCCCTTCGCAGGCACCGCCCGAACGGCAAGGCCGTGGTTCTCCATGCGGACGCCGCTTTCCGCGAGTTCGGGGATCTTCGCCCGGGCGTTCCGGCCTGGTACCCGGACTGCGGGAAAACCGTGCAGGAATTCCTTGAAAGCGAGATCCCCGAGTGGGCCTCGGCGCGCATAATCGAGTGGAGGCCGAGCCTGTCCGTCTACGGGGAGGCGTGCCTGGGGCTTGTCCGCGAAAGCGCGGAATTCATAAAACGCGCGGAGGCGGGCCGCAGGACCGTCGCGGCCTTCGGCAGAAGATGGGTGCGTAATTTTTTCCGCAACCTGGCCTTTATGCGGGACGTGCTTCTTTACAGACCAATGGACATGCCGATTGTCGTCACCGGTTCGGGCCCCAGCCTGGAGGAATCCCTGCCGGGGATCCGCGCGGCCAGGGACGGCGTTTTCGTTCTGGCCGCCTCGTCGTCCCTGCCCGCGCTGGCGGCCGGGGGGATAAGCCCGGACATGGCGATTGGCACGGACGGCGGCGGCTGGGCGCTTACGCACATGCACGCGTGTTTTCGCCCGGGCGCGCCGCCGAGGCTGGCCTGCGCCCTTTCCGCCGCGGTTCCCTCACGTTGCCTGGAAGGCCCGGTTCTTCCCATCGGCGACGGCAGCCTCTGGCAGACCCTGGCTCTTGGCGCGGCCGGCGTTCCCTCCGCGCTTGTCCCCCAGCGGGGGACGGTGACGGCGTCGGCCCTGGAGCTCGCCCTTTCCCTGGGCACTGGCGGCGTTTTCCTGGCCGGCGTGGATCTTTCCGTGCGGGACATCAGGAGCCACGCGCGGCCCAACGGCTTCGACCACCTGTTTTTCGGCACGGCCTCGCGCCTGCGGCCGGTGTACTCGCAGGCCTTTGTCCGGGCGGGCGGAATAAGGGCGGGGGGAAGCCACGGCGTCTATGCCGCCTGGTTCAGGAGCCGGCTGGCGTCATGGCGAGGGCGGGTCTTTTCCCTGGGCGGCGGCCACGGGGTTTTCGTGGACGGGCCTCCGCTTGGCATGGCGGGAAGGCTCGGCGACCGGCCCGGGGATCATTTCCGGGCTGTCCCGTTGGCGGGGCTTCCCTCGGAAAGGTGCAGGCGCGCGTTGGACGCGCTTGTCGCCGCGCTTGGGGATCCCGGTCGCGCCGAGCCCCTTGCCGCCGAGCTTGCCCCCCTGCTGTTTCCCGGTCGTTCCCGATCCCTGGCCGGGGATCTGGCCGGGGCCCTGCGGGATGTCGCCCGGCGGTACCATGGATAGGTTCGAGCGAAACCTCCGGGCTCTTTCCCCGCGAAACCCTGATCTCTGCGCCAGGCTTAGGGCCGCCGGAACCGGCCGGGACATGTACGGGTTTCGGGAAACCCGATCCGGCGAGACGGTGCCGGCCATCCTTGGCGTTTCCGGCGTCGCCCGACCCCTCCATTCCACCGTGGATCCGAAAAGGGAGGCCGAGCGGCTTGTTTCCGCCTCCCCGGGGGGCGGCTTCGTCGTGTTCCTGGGTCTGGGCGCCGGCTTCGCCCCGGCGGCGGCGCTGGGCTTGCCCGGCGTCTTTGGCGTGTTGGTAATCGACTACGGCATCGACGGCGTCGCCGGGCTTTTTCGTGGGTGCGACTATTCCGGCATCCTGGGCGATCCCCGCCTGACCCTGCTGGTGGATCCCCCCCCCGCCCTGGTCGAAAGCGCCGTGCTGGAGCTTTACCGCCCGGCCCTTTGCGGCGGCATAAGAATCCTGCCGCTTAGGGCCAGGACCGAGCAGGACAAGCGGAGCTTCGACGAGGCGGGCGATGCCCTGCGGCGCGGCGTGGAAAAGGTGTCCGCGGACTATTCCGTCCAGGCCCACTTCGGCACCCGCTGGTTTTCGAACATAATCCGCAACGTCATGGCCTTCCGGGCCGGCCCCCCCCTGGATCTGCCGCCCGTTCGGGAGGCGGCGATTTGCGCCGCTGGCCCCTCCCTGGACGCGCAGATACCGTTCCTGCTAGAGCGGAAGGGGCGGGGCGACGGGGGACCGTTCGTCATAAGCACCGACACCGCCCTTCCCGCGCTGGCGCACCGTGGGCTAAGGCCGGACGCCGTCGTTTCGATGGACTGCCAGCACGTAAGCTACCACCACTTTATGGGATCGGCCTGCCGGGGGATTCCGCTTTTTCTGGACATCGCCAGCCCGCCACTGCTTTCGAGCCTTTCAGGCCGCCCGGTCTTTTTCTGCGGCGGGCACCCCCTGGCCGCATACCTTCGCCGGAAATGGGCGCCGCTTCCCGTGCTGGACACCTCGGGCGGCAACGTCACGTTCGCCTGCCTGTCCCTTGCCGAAAGCCTGGGCGCGACCAGGATTGCCGTGTTGGGCGCGGATTTTTCCTATCCCGGCGGCAAAATCTACGCCAGGGGTACCTACGTGTTCCCGTATTTCGAAAGGCGGCAGAACCGGTTTTCCGCCCTGGAAGCCCAGGTTTCCGCCTTCCTTTTCCGCGTCCCCTTCCTTCCGCCCGATTCCCCCCGCCGGTACGAGACGGCCACGATGCGATCCTACCGCCTGGGCTTCGAGCGAAAGGCGTCCGGGATGGCGGCGGAGGTGTCTGTAATGCCCGGGCTTGGAATCCCCGTCATCGCCCGCGGCGCGTCCCCCCCCGCCGTTGGATTCGCCCCTGGAAAGCCCTTTATGGGGGCCGCCGAGTTCCTAAAAGGGTACCTGCGGGACCTAAAGGCGCTGCCGTCCTGGACCGGCGGATACCCGGACGCCGGGTCAGGGCAGGTTTTCGCGACCCTGCTTCCCCAGATGGCCGCGCTGGGCCGCCGCTGGCCCGAACTGTCCCCGCCCGAACTCCTCGAGGCCGCCAAACGCCACGCCGCCGATCAAATCGGCAGGGTTCTGGGCTCCTGAGCGACACGCCGTCGCAAGAAACCCCCTTCGATCGAACTTTTTCCCTTGACTTGCTCCGCCCTTGTTAGCATTTTCTATAAGGGTCTGTTACTGGCGATCTTCCATAGGTTGGCTTTTCCTTGTCCCCGCGAGCGGGCCGCCCTTACGGCGGCCCGCTCGATGGATGGGGAGGTCGAAGGGGTTTTACTTGACTAAGTTTGCACGGCTTCTTTTGCTTGCGCCCGTGACGATGCTTGCGCTTTCCTGCCACGATCCGGGGGACGGCGGTCTCGCCCTCGCCCCCCCACCGGTAATCGCACCCGTGGCCGGGGACACTGAAATGACGGTAACGATTTGGGACATACCCGGCCGGTACGGCCGGGGCGGGATATCCCTTTGGGGCGAAAATGGCGCGGAATTTGGCTCCCATGCTGGCGTCGTGGCGGACGGTTCGCTGACCGTCACGTTTTCCGGCGGGGCGGGGCTTTACGACGCAATCCTGAGTCTTTGGAACGAGAATACGGACGGGCACTGGCGCATATGGTCACTTAGCCTTACCCCCGGCGCCAACACCGTGACGTTTGGCGACTTCGTCGAATTCACCGACTGATACAGCGTTGCCTTTGCCCAGGTGATCCAGGCGATCGCGCAAAGGAGTTTCCGTGAAAAAACGCACGAAATCGTTTCTCAGCGCCTTCGTGGTGCTGATCGGTTTTTCGATGGCGGTCTACGGCGTGACCGGCGGGGTAGTGCCGCTCCCGGCCGTGACCGGGATTGGGGTGAGCCCTGAAACCGTGGACGTCGAGAAGGGCGAAAGGCAGAGGTTTACCGCCAGGCTTGCCGGAACCGGCCAAATCCCGCAGGGCGTCACCTGGACGCTCGAGGGGGAGGAGCACTGGGACACCTACATCTGCGGCGACGGCGTCCTGACCGTGTCGCCCCACGAGATGGCCGAAGCCCTCACGGTACGCGCGGCCTCGATCTTCGACGCCTCCGCGTACCAGGTGGCGACCGTCACGGTGACGGCGCCCACGCCGGAGGGCAGCCTTGGCAGGCAGCTTGCCCGGCTGCGGAGCTTCGCCCTGGACGGCGGCGTGTATACCGTCGAGGTGAACGGCGACGAGTACCTTACCCCCGCCAGGGCGGCTCTGCCCGTCGGCAGGGAGAACCTAACGATCGTCCTGCGTGGCGCCGGGGAAACGCGCACCGTAAGCCTTTGCGGAAACGGGAGCCTGTTCAGCGTGGGCCCGGGTGTCACGCTGGTGCTGGACGGCAACGTCATACTGAGGGGGACGGACGGCAACGCCGCGCCCCTGGTGTTCGTGGAGGGCGGCGGGAACCTTGTCATGAACGCCGGGACGAGCATCACGGGCAACACCCGGGCCGACGCCCGGGGCGCGGGGGTGAACGTCCACGGCGGCTTCGCCATGAACGGCGGGGAAATCCACGGCAACGCCGCCACCCGGGAAGGCGGCGGCGTGTTCGTCGGCCCCGACGGAACCTTTACGATGAGCGGCGGGAGAATCCGCGGCAACACGGCCGCGCGGGAAGGCGGCGGCGTGTTCGTCGCCGGCACCTTCGTCATGTACGACGGGGTAATCCTCGACAACACGGCCGCCAGCCATATCTGGGCCCGGGGCGGCGGGGTGATGGTCGCCTGCATCGATAACGGCCTGTTCGCCATGCGTGGCGGGGTGATCGCTCGCAACATGGCCGTCAGCTATGCCGCGACCTGGGCGGGCGGCGGCGGCGTGCACGTCGGCGGCTACCGGCCGGGCGGCGGAACCCTGCTGATGAGCGACGGGACAATTACCGGCGACAACGTGTCGCGGTTCGTGGGAAACATGGCGGATCTTGGCACCCCCCTGAACGCCTACGGCACGGCCAGGGCCCAGCACGGCACCTTCGACGGTGGCGCGTTTACGCCCCTGGGCGACCTGCCCTCGGCGGGCCACACGATAGAGATGGCGGACGGCGTCCTGCAGGGCGTCCTGACGATAACGGTCACGGGAATCCCGGCACGCTACGAAAACTGGGAAAGGAGCATCTCGCTGTGGGACGGATCATGCGGGTGGTTCGGCTCGACCGCGGAACACGCGGCCGGCCCCTCGGCGACCTTTTCCCTTGTCGCGAACCCTGGAGCCTACCGCGTCCACCTTTACGTTTGGAGCGGCGACGACTGGGTGGAATACTCCGCGCGGCCGGGAAGGCTTGAGGCCGGGGACAACACCATTCCCTTCGGCCTGTTCAGGAACTGACCTTATGGGCGCGCAGGGATTCGAACCCCGGACATCCACGGTGTAAACGTGGCGCTCTAACCAGCTGAGCTACGCGCCCCGGAACCAAAGCCTACACTAAACCCTGGAAATGTTCAAGCGCCCAGGTGGCACCTGACCGTATGCCCCGGCGCGACCTCGGTCACCGGGGGCTCCTCGCTGCGGCAGGCCTTCGTGGCCAGGGGGCAGCGCGGGGCGAAGGCGCAGGCGGGCTCCTCTGGCGGGCTGCCGGGACGGTTACCCTCTTGGCGGGGGAAAGGGGATCCCTGGCCGGTGGCGGCCGAGAACAGCATCCTGGTGTAGGGGTGCCGGCACTCGCTCCATAGGCCGGCGGCGGGGGCCTCCTCGACCAGGCGTCCGGAGTACATCACGCCTATCCGGTCGCAAAAGTGGCAGGCAACCTTCAGGTCGTGGGCGATGAAAACATACGACATGGACCTGTTCTCCTGAACCCGTTTCTCGCGCACGTCCAGCAGAAGGTTCAAGATCCTGGACTGCACCGACACGTCCAGCGCGGAGACCACCTCGTCGCAGATAAGGAGCTCCGGCCCCGGCAGCAGGCTGCGGGCTATCGAGATGCGCTGCCTCTGCCCGCCGGAGAACTCCGAGGGCCGCTTGTCCAGGTCGCTGGCCGAAAGGCCCACCTCCTCAAGCGCGGCGGCCGCCTTTTCCCTTAGCCCCGCCTTTCCCAGGCGGAGGCGGGCGTTTTCCCCGGACCACAGGAAGCCCGACACCAGCACGTCGTGGACGCTCATCCTTGGGTTCAGCGATCTGGCGGGATCCTGGAAGACGTACTTTACCCTTTGCCTGTACCGCCTTAGCTCCCTTCCCCGCAGGCCGCCTATGTCCACAGGTCCGTCCTCGCGGTGGAAAACGACGCTCCCGGCGTCGGGATCGTACATCCGCACCAGCATCCGGGCCGTCGTCGTCTTGCCGCAGCCGGACTCCCCGACCAGGCCGTAGGACTCGTTTTTGCCGACGGCGAACGACACTCCGTCCACCGCGGTGACGAAGCTGCCGAACCTGGCGAAGAAACCCGCCTCCAGGTTGAAACGTTTGCGAAGATCCTTGACCGTAAGCAGGGGCATGGATCCATGGTACGGATTTCCGCCGGGAATTTCAATGGCCGGCCCGGAGTGCGTTTTTTTGCAAATTTCGGCCTCGGGATCCAAGCGGGACCGCAAAACGCGCCTTGTATAAGGGTATGAAGAACAACGTTACTTACGCCGACTGCTTCGCCGAGGCGCGGGCGGGTCGCGGCATGAAAAAGACCGAGGGTCCCCTCCAGATGCCGCCGTCCCGGCGTCCGCGCGAAAGGCTGGAGGACATGGGGCCAAGATCGCTGGGCGACGCCGAGCTTCTGGCCGTCGTACTTAACACGGGAGCCAGGGGAAGGGGAGTGCTCGACCTGGCCGGGGATCTGCTGGAGCTCCTGGACAGGTGCGGGGGCGTCCCCTCGCCGGGGGAGCTTTCCAGGCTTCGGGGGATGGGGAGATCCAGGGCCTGCGCCGTCGCGGCGATGCTGGAGTTCGGGAGGCGTCGCTGGGGCGCCCAGGGGCGCCTGGCCGGGGGGCCGGCCGACGTCTTCGACCTTGTGCGCCACTACGCCGACAGAAGGCAGGAGCGTTTTATCTCGGTCTCGATGAACGGGGCTCACGAGGTTCTGGCGGTCAGGGTGGTCACGGTGGGGCTTGTCAACCGCACGATCGTCCACCCCAGGGAGGTCTTCGCCGACATGCTGCAGGATCGCGCCACGGCCTTCGCGGTTGCCCACAACCACCCGTCGGGCAAGCTGTCGCCCTCGCCGGAGGACGACGAGATCACGGACCGCCTGCTCAAGTCGTCGGGAATCCTGGGGCTCCACTTTATCGACCACCTGATTTTCTCGCGGACGGGCTTCTACAGCTACCGCAACGACGGCGGGATGGGGCAGCCCTGGGGTCTCCCGTCCCGGGAGGGCGAGCCCCCGCCCCAAAAGGACGGGACTTCGCCCTTGGAGCGGGAGCCCCCTTCCCCCAAGAAGGAGCCTTCCCCGCAAAGGAAGGACTCCCCCCAAGAATCCCCGCAAGGGGGAGGGTACGGCGGGCCGGAGGGCTTCGAGCGGGAGCTTATGGCTCTCCTCGACGGCTGGGCTACTTGACGGCGGCGACGATCTCGCGGATTACCCTGTCGGTGTCCCCGTAGGCCACCTGGCAGGTGCCGACCGTCCTGTGCCCGCCGCCGCCGTACTTCAGCATCAGGCTGCCCACGTCCACCGACGAGGTCTTGTTGACGACGCTGTACCCGACGGTGATTACCGTGTTCACCTTTTTCTTGCCGTCCACGATCCAGACGGAAATGTTCTGCTTTGGGAACAGCGTGTACAGCAGGAAGCGGTTGCCGGCGTTTATCGTCTCGATGTCGCGCAGGTCCACGTAGACGGCGTTGCCCTCGGTCCTGGCGTACTTCTCGACCATCTCGATGAAGTACTGCTGCTGCTCGAAGTAGACGTCCACGCGCTCCTTGACGTCGGGCATCTCCAGGATTTCCTCGATGGGCTTGGAGAAGGTCGCCTTGGATAGCTGCTTCATCAGGTCGAGGTTGCTGACGGTGAAGCTGTGGATTCTGCCCAGGCCGGTGCGGGGATCCACTAGGAATCCCAGCAGGACCCAGCCGGAGGGGTTCATGATTTCGTCCTCGGTCAGGCTGGCGGAGTCCATCTTGTCCACGTACTTCATCATCTCGGCGAAGCGCCCCAGCTTTTCGTCGCCGTCGTAGTAGTCGTATATGACGCGGGCGCAGCTTGGGGCCGCCCTGGAGGCGCCTTCGAACTTCAGGTCCTTTCCGAGCCGCTCCTCCTCGCTGGAGTGGTGGTCGAACCAGAGCCCGCAGCCGGGGATGTAGGGGACGTTGGCCACGATGTCATTGGCCGTGGCCTCGACCAGGCCGTCCTGGATGTCCTTGGGATGGACGAAGAGCCACTCGTCTACCAGACCCAGGGCTTCCAGAAGGGCGCCGCAGGCCAGGCCGTCGAAATCGGAGCGTGTGATTAATCGCATGTTTTTCTCCTTGCTATTTGTGGTTTGGTTTGGCCGATGGTTTGATTCTAGTCTTTTTTGTGCGGTTTCGCAACGGGGCGGGGTGTATAGGCATAGAAATTACCTGCCGAGGAGCCGGGCAATACCAGCGAGGCGCTCTGGCGGACAGGATACTAACGTGAGCAGTTCTATGAGATCCGCCCAGGCTTTCGGTTATCAGGGGGTTTCTTGACAAGAACCACGAACCCTCACCCCAGTAGAGCCACGGAGGGGCAGGAAAAAGCGGTGCCGGATCACTTGCCTATAGCACTCGATCCAGGGGGCGCCAAGAGTCGCTCGCGTTACGCGCACTGGTGTCGGGGTCGGGGCGACACGGGTACAGGCACGATTTCCCGCCAAGGCACTAGAGGCCGGAGACGGAAAAGGCCGTCCTGGATTTTACGTTCGAGTAGCTGGCCTAGAAATCTAGAGCGAGCACCCTGGGTACTTTGGCGCGCAGGTCACGTCCTATCGTAAAGAACACGCTTGTGACGGCGGACATGCTGAACGCCAAGATCATTCCCTTTCGCAAGTACGGGTTAAACCGTCCGTTGTCGTTGCAAGTGGCTTAACCCCCTATTTTACGCAATCACACAAGGCTTTTATCACGGTGATGGCACCAGAGATGCCAGTGCAAGACGAATTTATCACAAGGTCGTAATTATCGGTGGCACCCCATCGTTGTTCGGTGTAGTACTTGTAAAAATTAGCCCTATGCTTGTCAATTTTCCTAACATCCCTAGCGGCGGTTTTTTCCGCATGTTTGTAGGTCTGGATGGCCCGCCGCACCCTGTCGTTAAACCTGCCCCTGATAAAAACCGAAAGCAGATTGGGGTGCTCCCGCAAAATATAACCGGCGCAGCGCCCTACTATAACACAGCCGCCCGACGCGGCGATTTCCCTAATCGCCGCCGACTGGATGCGGAACAGGCGATCCGCGTCGTTTTTCGCGATGGACGAATGGGCCGC
>WQRP01000009.1 GCA_009786675.1 Treponema sp.
GCCGAGACGGTGCTGGCGTCGCACGGCGGCGGGGGAAACTGGGGCGGCGCGCTCTCGCTGGCGGAGGCGACCCTGGACGCGCTGGCCGCCGCCGACGGCGAGACCTGCCGGCGCGTCCTGCTCTGGTTCCTGTGGCAGTGGGCCGACTTCCTGGGGCTGCGGCCGGAGTTCACCCACTGCTCCCAATGCGGAAGGCCCACGGGCGAGGGCGGCTCGCTCCAGTTCTCGCCCAGGGAGGGCGGGATGCTCTGCGGCGCGTGCCCTGGCGAGGCCGGGACGGGTGTGGAGGTCGGCCCCGGGTGCCGCCTGTGGCTGGAAACCGTGCGCCCGCTTTCCCCTGGGCTGTTGAACCGCTACACCCTGGACGCGAAATCGTTCCGCGAGGCCAGGGCTTTGACGACGACGATACTGGCCGGGATGTTCGGCAAAAGGCTGGGTAGCTGGGACTGGTAGGACGGCTCGCGGAGTAAAAACGATAAATTTTTTATGCGGCAAAAAACATTGTTCAAATAAACCGTGGGATTTTCCTGTCCGCCTTCTGGCATCGCGCCTTCTTGACAAGAACCCGTAATGCGGACACAATCCCTAACATGCTGGACAGGACGCTTAAAACCCAAGGTAACATGCTGGTTGACGGCAACGGCGAGCGGGTAAGGCTGGTGGGCGTGAACTGCGCCGGCCTTGAATGGGACGCCACTGGCGAGCGGATCGGGGATCGCGTGGTTATGGCCTTTGACGTGTGGAAGGCGAACGTCGTCCGGCTCTGCGTGTCCCAGGATCGCTGGTACGGGTTTGGCCACGACCAGAAAAAAGATCCGGACGGAAGCGGCTATCGGCTCCTTGTGGACGAGGTCATGGAAACGGCGGCCAAGCGCGGGAAATACGTATGGCTCGACCTTCACTGGTCCAACAAGGGCAAATGGGGCAGGTACCTAAACCAGCACTGTATGCCCGACAATAACAGCGTCGTTTTTTGGGACAACGCGGCCCGAAGGTACGCAAACCACCCCCTGGTACTTTTCGGGCTTTACAACGAGCCCTACCCCGAAACCTGGGAGGAATGGAGATCCGGCGGCTACAGCAAGGACGAAAAGTTTGAGACGGTCGGTATGCAGACGCTGATCGACACGGTCAGGGGCGCTGGGGCAAAAAACGTCGTGATTGTCGGCGGGATAGACTGGGCCTACGACATGCGTGGCTGCGAGGCCCACCCGCTGTCGGACGGGGACGGAAACGGCATAGTCTACGACTGCCACATCTACCCCTGGAAACCCGCCCCTTACGACGAGTACATCCCGCCTTCCCTGGCCGCCAAATTCCCGATCATCATAGGCGAGTGCGGCCATTACGGCGACGTTACGGGCAACCCGGAAGGCCCCCAGCGCAGCCCCCACGCCGAATGGGTGCCGGAGCTGCTGGACTACATCCGCGACCGCGATTTCAGCGTAACCGCCTGGGATCTGCACCCCAAGGCCGGCCCGTCCCTGATCAAGGATTTCAAGGGCACGCCGACGGAATTCTGGGGCGTGTACTACAAAAAATTCTGCGTCGAGGCGAATTCCGTTCGCTAATGAGTCGTCAGGCGTCTTGACAGCTCAAGAGGGCATGTGATTTACTTAAAATAGCCGCAAAGTTTCGATTTTGTGCCAAGCGCGGACAAAGAATCCGTGGAGGGCGAATGAGGGTCTATCTGTAAATGCGAAAAATTAGCTCGAAGCTATTTTTGATTTCGCTGGCCAGCATCATCCTGACCGCTTCGATTGTCCTGATACCTATGTTCGTCAGCATGACCAGGATAATCGACGAGTCGGCCAGGGTGGAAATGCAGACGTCCATGAACACCATCGAGGCGGTTTTGTACCTAATGCAGAGGCGCACGCTTGGCGCGTCCGTTCTGGTTGCCCAAAACCACGACGTGGTGACCGCCCTGCAGACGGGCGACAGCCAAAGTCTGTTGGACACGGTAAATTTCCTCTTTGAAGAAGTTATAGTTTTTACGGATCCGTGCTTTGTCGTGGTAACCGACTCGCGGGGTGTTGTTCTGGCCAGAAAGCACGACGCGAAAACCGGCGACAACATTGCGAACCGGCGCGGCGTCTACCGCGCCCTTAACCGCCTGTATACGTCGGATATCGAACCACGGGGCGAATCCGCTTTGGGCATCATTTCGACGACGCCCATTGTCGCCGGCTATGACGTAATCGGCACGGTGCTTGTCGGCTACGATATGGGGCGGCCGAATTTCGTTGATTTTCTCCGGCACGTGACGAACACGGAAATTACCGTTTTCGCCTACGACATATCCATCATGACCACCGTCGTGTCCCCGCATACGGGCGAAAGGCTGTACGGCGTTCCCATCGCGCCGCATATCGCCGCCGTGGTTTTGGGCGAGCGGGAAATATTCTATATGGAAACCGAAATCGCCCCGCGTCCCGGCGAGCTGTTCCTTGCCTTCTACAAGCCGTTCCTGGACGCGGACGGGGAGGTGCTGGGACTTGTGTTCTCGGGGCAAAACCTTACCGCCGCGCGAAACACCGAAAGGTGGGCGATACAGATGTCGCTGGTGTTTTCCGTGCTGATTATCGTGATTGTGTTTTTGCTAAGCCGGTTCGTCAACGACAGGCTAATCGTGCTGCCGGTAAAACGGGCGATGCACACGGTAACCCAGCTGTCGGAAGGCAACATGCAGACGGTGGAGTTCGCCAACCGCTCGAATGACGAGCTTGGCCAGCTTTTGTCCGGCACCCAAAAAATGGCCAGGGCGATTAAGGCGGCCATGGAAAGGGAACGCGAAATGGGGGTAAAGCTGCACGAGCAGGAAATAAACGAGCGCGTCCAGCTCGTGTTCGACGCGGCGCCCCTGCGTATCGAGTACTGGGACCAAAACTATAACGCCATCGACTGCAACAAAAACACCCTCGATTTTTACGGGTTTTCCAGCAAGGATGATTACAAAAAGGATTTTCACGCAACCACGCCCGAGCTCCAGCCCGACGGCGTTTCGTCGCTGGAGTATTGGAACGGCCGCCTGGGGGAAATTTTTCGGGAAGGCTACGGCAAATTCGAATTCATGGACCGAAACGCGGGCGGCGACACTGTCTTTATGGCCGTGGACGGCATCCGCCTGAAATACAACGGAAACGACGTCGTCCTGACCTATGGCAAGGACGTGACCATGCTGAAGGACGCGCTCGAGCGGGCCCTTTCCGCCAGCCGCGCGAAGAGCGCGTTCCTTTCAACCATCAGCCACGAAATCCGTACCCCCATGAACGCGATCATCGGCATGGCGGAGCTTCTGCTTCGCAGGGAACTGTCCGGCGATTCAAGGGGCTACGCGCAGGACATAAAACAGGCGGGGGCGAACCTTCTGTCCATCATCAACGACCTGCTGGACTTCTCCAAGATCGAGGCCGGCAAGATGGAAATAATCCCCACAAAATACCTTCTTACGTCCTTTGTCAACAACGTCATCAGCATTATCAGAATGCGGCTTGTCGAAAAGCCGATCCGTTTCTATACAAATATTGACAGCAACATTCCCAACGGCCTGGTCGGCGACGAGGTGCGGCTGCGGCAGATACTCCTTAACCTTCTGTCCAACGCGGTCAAGTATACGGACAGCGGGCATATCGGGCTTTCCATAACGCGGGAAGAAACGACCGTCGATCGGATTTGGCTGAGGATTGTCGTGGCCGACACGGGCCACGGCATCAAGCCGGAGGACCGGGAAAAGCTTTTCGGGGAATTCGTGCAGGTGGACACGAAAAAGAACCGCGCGACCGAAGGCACGGGGCTGGGTCTTGCCATCGTAAAAAGCCTGTGCTCGGCCATGGGCGGGAGCATCGAGGTCGAGAGCGAGTACGGCGAGGGCAGCACCTTTACCGTGCGGCTCCCCCAGGGGATCGACTCGCCCGAGCCTTTCGCGGCCGTGGACGAGCCCTGGAAAAAAAAGGTGCTGGTATACGAGCGCCGCTCCATATACGCGCGGTCGGTGTGCTGGTCCCTGGAGAACCTGAACGTTCCCTATACCCTGGTGAACAGCGAGAACACCTTTCTGGAGGCGTTGTTTCGGGAGGAATGGACCCTGGTGTTCACCGGCTACGGCCTTTACAACAAGGCCAGGTCTACCATGGATCTGCCCGACGTGGCCTTTCCCGGCGGCAGGAAGCCGTCGGTTGCCCTGATGCTGGAATGGGGCGTCGAGGCGCAGATTCCGAACACGAGATTCGTTTCCATGCCCGTGCAGTCGGTGTCCATAGCCAACGTGCTGAACGGCCGGGCGGAGCGGCGGAATTACCACGAGAGCACGGACATGATCCGGTACACCTACCCCGACGCGCGGGTGCTGGTGGTGGACGACATCTCGATAAACCTGATGGTGGTCGAGGGAATCCTTGTCCCCTACAGGGCCACGGTGGATACCTGCTCCAGCGGGTTGGAGGCCATTGAGCTGGTCAAGCTGCACGACTACGACATCGTGTTCATGGACCACATGATGCCGGAAATGGACGGCATCAGGGCGACGGCAATCATCAGGGGCTGGGAGGAGGAACAGGAGGAGGCGGGGATTATCCGCAACGCCGTTAACATAGTCGCGCTGACCGCCAACGCCGTGTCCGGGATGGAGGAGCTGTTCATAGGGAACGGCTTCAACGACTTTCTTGCCAAGCCCATAGACGTTTCCAAGCTTGACAAGATCCTTGAGCGCTGGATCCCGGTCTCCAAAAGGGAAAGGGTCAAGGATAACGCCCTGGAGGACGAGGACGCGCCGGATCCGCCCCCCGTCCCGGTGCCCCCCGCCATTCCCGAGGACCTGCTGATTCCGGGGATTGACGTCGAGAGCGGCGTCGCCAGGACAGGCGGCACCTTGGCGGGCTTCCGCCGGGCGCTGTCCGCGTTCCGCAGGGCCGCCAAGGACGGGCTGCCGTCGCTGCTCGCCGCGCCGGACGTGGAAGCCCTGCCGGCGCTCGCCGACATGGCCGGCGCCCTTAAAAGCGCGTCCGCGAGCCTGGGGGCCCGGGAAATCTCGGAGCGGGCGGCCAGGCTTGAGGACGCCGCCGGGGCGGGGGACGCCGCGCTCGTCGTGGAAACCCTGGGCCCGTTCGCGGAGCTACTGGCCGAGATGGTGGAGAACATCGGCACCGCCCTTAGGCTTCGCGAGATGTGGGGGGGAACCCCCAGGGCGCGGAAAGGGTAGGCCCCGCCGGGCTTTTGTCGGTTCTTCCGGACGGCGGTATTTTGCAAAAACAAGGCGGCAAACTCACGCGCGGCGATGTTATCGTCGGTACCAATGAATGAATACAACATCGAGCTTTTCGGCGGCAGGGGCGACGGCCTTGCCGACAATTCCGCCGCCTTTGCGGAGGCGCTGCTTGAGATAAGGCGTTCCGGTGGCGGCGTCCTGCGCGTCGGGGCGGGGACCTGGAAAACGGGCCCCCTGGAACTGTTCTCGCATACAACCTTGGAACTGGGGTCGGGGGCGGTAATCTCGTTCATCCCTGATCCCGGGCTTTACGATCCCGTGTGGACGCGCTGGGAGGGGGTGGAATGCCACGCGATGCGCCCCTGCGTCTTTGCCTCGGGGCAAAGGGACATTGCCATAAGGGGGGAGGGCGCGCTGGACGGCAACGGCAGGTACTGGTGGGACAGGTACCGCGAGAAAAGGAGCCGGGGACAGGGCCGGCCGGAAAGCCCCGAGGAAATCGCCCTGGCGCGGCTTAACCCCGGTTTCGAGGGGCAGCCCGGCGGCGGCGGCGGCCGGGAGATGCAGTTCCTTCGCCCCCCACTGGTGCAGTTTTTCGAATGTTCCGGCGTAAGGCTGGAGGGAATCACGCTGCGGAATTCCCCTTTCTGGACGCTGCATCCGGTGTACTGCGCCGGCGTCACAATCAGGGGGCTCACGATTTTTAATCCAAGCGACTCGGCCAACACCGACGCGATAGACGTGGATTCCTGCCGGGACGTCGCCATAGAGAACTGCCGCATCTCGGTGGGGGACGACGGGATCGCCCTGAAGTCCGGCTCCGGCGAGGACGGGATTCGCGTGGGCAGGCCCTGCCGCGACGTGCGGATCAGGGACTGCGTCGTGGAGGACGGCCACGGGGGCATCGTCATAGGCAGCGAGACGGCCGCGGGCGTCTTCGACGTGCGGGCGGAAAACTGCACGTTCAGGGGGACGGATCGCGGCATACGGATAAAGACCCGGCGGGGAAGGGGGGGGCTTATCGAGAACCTGGACTTCCGGGGGCTCGCCATGGAGGACAACCTTTGCCCGGTCGCCATCAACATGTTCTACAGGTGCGGCGCGGATCCCTCGGACGGCTGCTTCGCCCAGGGGGCACTTCCGGTCGAGGGCGCGACCCCGCGAATCAGGAACGTGCGAATCAGGGATCTCCGCGCCACCGGCTGCCGCGCCTCGGCGGGCTTTGTCGCGGGTTTGCCCGAGTCCCCGGTGGAACGCCTGGAGATGAACGGCTGCGAGTTTTCCGTGGACGAGGGCAGCGGGATTCCCCCGGCCGAGTCCGAGATGTTTTTCGGGGTTCCGGAAAGGGCGGGAAGGGGCATTCGGCTGCTCAATGTAAAAGAGCCGAAATTCGACGGCGTTTTTGTGCGGGGAGCGGCGGAACCCTTTGTTTTCGGCTGAGATCCGGTTATATTTGTAGGATGAAAATGGGGGCGGGAAAAAAAAGGATAGGTCTCCTGCTGGCGTCGGTTCATTCCGGGGTCTCGAAAAAGTCCTGGAAGGACTTCGCCCGCGTCGCCGCGATGGAGAACGCCAGCCTGTTCGTCTTTCCGGGCGGAAGGCTCGGCGCCGGAAAGAACCACGAGAACCTGCGCAACCACGTCTACAGGCTGGCCAACCCGGGGAACCTGGACGGCTGCATAAGCTGGAGCTCCACGATCCGGTACGGCCAGTCGAAAGAGGAGTTCCAGAAATTCCACGCCGGCCTGGATCCGCTTCCCTACGTCACCGTGGCATTCAAGTCTCCCGGGCACCCGTGCGTGGATTTCGACGCCTACAAGGGAATGAAGGCCCTTGTTACCCACTGCGTGCGGCAGCACGGCGCGAAAAAAATCGCCTTCCTGCGGGGCCCGGACTTCCATCAGTCCGCCAGGATGCGCTTCGAGGGCTACCGCGACGCGCTGGTGGAGGCGGGCATTATAAGCGCCAGGGACGCGAGGGATGAAAACCCTTCGCCCCTTGTCACCGATCCCTTCGACTGGGAGTCCGGGTACTCGGCGGCGGAGCAGCTTTTGCGGGGGCGATCCCTGGTTCCCGGCCGGGACTTCGACACCCTGGTCGGCTCCAGCGACATGATGACCCTGGACGCGACCGACTATTTTGCCGGGCACGGCTTCCACGTCCCCGGGGACTACCGCGCCACCGGCTTCAACAATTCCGAGGAAAGCCGCGTCGCCGAGTGCCCGCTTACGACGGTGCAGCACCCGGACGCCAAAATGGCGGAGGAAACCGTGGGCATCCTTCTTGGGATGCTGGACGGCGGGGAGCCCGGCGGGGACGTCCTTCTGGAAACCGAGGTGATAATAAGGGACTCCTGCGGCTGCTCCGGGCTTTACGGCTTTCTGCACCAGATTCCCGGCCTGCCCGTCCCGGGGGGCGACGAGAGGGAAACCCTGAAAAAACTCGCCGACCGGCATCTCCGGCCGTATTCCAGGGTCATGGACACCGTCACGGTTCCCGTTATAGAGGCGCTGGTCGGCAACGGGCCGGACTCCTTTTTCCCGGTCTTCGAAAGGGCCCTGGCCGCCTTCTTCGGGAGGGACGGGGACGCGGAGAACCTTCTCCGGCTTGTCGACGACATAAGGATGGGGGGCTACGGCCTTTCCGGAAGGTACCGGAATATGGAGGCCGGGGCGTACCGGAGCATCCTGAAGGTAAGGGAGCAGTTTTCCGCCCGCGCCGCCTTCGAGAAGGACAGGTGGAACAGGGTGCTCAGCTCCCTGAAGTCCGACCTGCTGGAGGCCGGCGACCGGTTCTCCCTGGTGCAGACCCTCGCCTGGCACCTTCCCAGGATGGGGATAGACACCGCCGCCGTGGTGCTTTACGAGAGCGAGAAAACCTCGGTTTTCGTCGGCGGCTTCTGCCCCGAGGGCACCAGCCCGGTGCGGGGGCAGCGCTTTCCCGCCGGCCTGATCGTGCCGGAGAGCTTCGGTGGGTGCCTGGGCGACGGCGTCTTCATGGTGCAGCCCCTGTTCATCGAGAACCGGTCCCTGGGCTACCTTGTCCACAGGGTTTCCTCGGGCGACGGGGTGGTCTTCGAGGAGCTTAGGTTTTCGGTGAGCTACGGGTTGCGGGGCGTGCTGCTCGCCGAGGAGACTACCCGCGTCAGGCGCGTCGCCGAGCGGACGGAACGGGCGAAGGCCGAGTTCCTGCACGTCCTGGAGGACGGCCTCCACGCCTCGGTGTCCCCGGCCGAGGCCATGGACTTCGTCATGGCGCGGACGGACGGGATCCCGCTCGGGAAAACAGTCTTCGACATTGAGGAGCTGCTCCCCGGCATAGGGAGCTTCCCCCTGCTGTCCGGGGATCCGTCGCGGCTCGCGCAGTGCTTTTCCCTTATCCGGGAAAGGTACCCGGGCTTGCCCGTGTCCGCCGAGATGGGCCACGGGGGGCTTTCCGTCACGTTCCGGGGATCGCCGTCGCCGGGGGAGGGGGCGGGCAGGGCGGAAAAGGTTCGGCAGTTCAGCCTGCTTCTGGCGGAGCGGGTCGTCCTTATGCACGGCGGCGACCTTTCCGTCCACGAGGATCGCTGCACGGTTTTGCTTCCCTGGACGACGCTTACCGGGGGGGAGCCCACCGGAAACGCGGTAAGTCCCGGGCAGCAGGTGCTGGTTCTTTCGGGGCCGGATTCCCTGCCGCACGGGTTTTTCGACCTGCCGCAGGTCTACGACGCGGACGCCGTCCGCCCGGGCGGCGTCGCCTTCGTCGCCTGGAACGCCGTGGCCGCCGGCACCGGGGATCTCGTAAGGATCGCCGGCCTGCGGAACAGGGACGAGTTCGCGGGCGTCCCGTTCCTGTGCTACGGGACGCCCGCGGGCGCCAGGGAGGCCAACGACAACGCCGCCGGCAGGGCTCCCGCCGTGTCCACCCTTATGGACATGGTTGAGCTCGCCCTTAGCCCGCTTAAAAAGGGGAACATCCTTTTCGTCGGCTCCAGGGAATACTGGGCGGAAAAAATCGATCTGTTCGCGCCCGCCGGGGATGAAAACCGCCCGGGCAGGATCCGCATAGACTCCATGTCCGCCTTCAACGAGACGGTGGGCGAGGTAAGCCCCCTGCTGGTTGTCTTCGAGGGGATCGACGCCAAGGCCGCCGCCGCCGTGCGCCGCCACCCCCTGACCGTGACGGTTCCCGTAATCATGGTCGGCGACAAGGTGGACAGCCAGGCGGACGTGCTTGCCCTGGGCAGGTATCCCAGGCTTATAATCTGCCACCGGGCCGTGATCTCGTCCCCGGATTTCCGGAAGCGCGTGTGGGATCTCGCCGAGGGGGGCGAGATCCTGCCCCAGCACACCGGCGTGCTTGTAAAGAAGGCGATACTCTATTTCGACCAGAACGCCGGTTCCTATATCTCGCGCTGGAAGCTTGCGGACACGGTGAACGTCAGCGAGGACTACCTTTCCCGCATCTTCCACCGCGAGATGGGGCTTCCCCTGTGGGACTACCTGAACCGCCTGCGGATATTCCTGGCCGCCGAGCTTTTGCTTAGTACCGACGACTCGATCCAGGCCATAGCCTTGCGGACCGGTTTCCAGGACCAGTCGTACTTCTGCCGGATTTTCAAGAAGATGTACGGCGTTCCCCCCGGGCAGTTCCGAAGGAACTAGCCGCCGGTTTGCCCGGTTAAACGCCGGGATAGTCCAATAACGTGCCATTATTTTCCTGCGGCCCGTGCTTAAACTAAAACTGTATGAAAACCTTGGTTAAAACGATGCAAAGACATCAACTGCTGCGGGAGATCGGGCGGCACCGTTCGGTGTACGGCCTTTTGCTTCTCCCGCTGGTCTACTTCGTCATCTTTAGGTACGTTCCAATCTGGAACGCCCAGATCGCGTTCAGGGATTTCGAGCCGCTTATCGACATACCGGAAGATCCCTTTATGGCCGAGCTGCTTGGCATCGAGCCGGACGCGAACAGTACCAGGGGTGTCTTTAACAGCGTGTGGGTCGGCCTTTACCATTTCAGGCATTTCATCAACTCGTTTTTCTTTTGGGAGATCATGCGGAACACCCTGGGCTACAGTTTCGGCAAGCTGCTTTTCGGGCTTCCCGTCGCGATACTGCTCGCGGTGATGATCTTCGAGTGTACCAAGCCCGGGCTCGCCAAGGCCGTGCAGACGCTTGCCTACCTTCCGCACTTTCTTTCCTGGGTAATTATGTTCGGTATCCTTCAAACGATTCTGTCCCCGGACGACGGCATCCTGAACGACGCGATCCGCGCCTTCGGGGGCGAGCCCGTCGCCTTTCTTACCAACGTGCGGGCCTTCCCATGGATCGTGATCCTTTCGGATGCCTGGCACACGATGGGCTGGAGCGCGATTATCTTTATCGCCGCGCTTATCGGCATAGACCCCACGCTGTTCGAGGCGGCGACGGTCGAGGGCGTAAGCGCCAGGCAAAGGGTTTGGTACATAACCCTGCCGTCCATTCGCCCGGTCATAATCATGGTGGTGCTTCTGCGGCTGGGGACTATCCTGGACGCGGGCTTTTTGCAGATATTCATGCTGTATTCGCCGGCGGTTTTCAGCGTGGCGGACATCGTGGATACCTGGGTGTACAGGCAGGGGCTTCTGCACCAGCAGTTCAGCCTTGCGACCTCGGTTGGCTTGTTCAAGGGTGTCGTCGGTTTGGCTTTGATTTTAACGGCAAACTGGCTGACCAAAAAGTTCGGCGATTCGTCGATGTTCTAGGGGGCGCTTCATGGCTGACGGGCTTGTTTTGGTGTTTTTTGTAATCGCCGCGGTTGTCGCGGTCGTCGTCTTTTTCAACTTTTACCAGATGTCCGGAAAGGGGATTGGCATCGGCAAGCGGCGGGGGACGGCGATAAAGCTTTCGGCCGGGGACAGGCTGTTCTACGTGGGCATCGACCTGTTCCTGATTTTTATCTTTCTAATAGTCGCCATCCCAATGTGGAGCACGATCACGCTTTCCTTCCGCCCGATGGGTTTCGCCGGCAGCACCCTGGATGGGATGCTGCTCGCGCCCTGGAGGTGGTCACTGTCGGCCTACGGCGCGCTCCTGGGCAACGACGGCTTTCTGCGGGCCTTTTCCAACAGCTTTAGGATCCTTACCTTCGGCGTGGCCACCGCCCTGTTCCTTACCGTCCCTATGGCCTACGGGCTTTCGGTAAAGACCCTGCCCGGACGAAAGTTTTTAATCGTGCTTGTGCTTATACCGTACCTTTTCCAGGTCGGCCTTATTCCCACGTACCTTGTCGTGGTGGGCGTCGGGCTTTCCAACACCCTGGCCGCGGTTTACCTGCCCTTCGCCATAAGCACATACAACCTTCTTATAATGCGCCGCTTCTTCGAGGGCATTCCGGACGAGCTTAAGGAATCGGCCAGGATTGACGGCGCGAACGAGGTCAAGGTTCTTCTGCGGATTATACTTCCGCTTTCCAAACCGATCCTGATGACGATCGGCCTGTTCTACGGGGTTAGCTTCTGGAACGACTTTTTCAGCGCCATGCTTTACATCCACCAGGACGCCCTGCAGCCTTTGCCCATACTTCTGCGTAACATCCTTATGGGGGCGGCGATGGCCGACGTGGTGGAGATCGGCGCCTTCGGCGACGCGCCGATCCAGGCGATAAGGGCGGCGAGCGTGTTTCTTGCCGCGATACCGATGGTTATCGCGTACCCGTTCATCCAGAAGTACTTTACCAAGGGAACCATGCTGGGAAGCGTGAAAGGCTAGATAGATGCGCGGGAGTTTTATTTTTAGGAGGACTGTTATGAAAAAACTGATGTTTGCGATTTTGGCGGCGACCCTGATTATGTTCGCCGGCTGCCGGGGGGATGACGGGCTTGTAACCATAGAGCTATGGTACGGCGCGGCGGTTACAGAGGCGGGCCCCCCCCCCAGGGACTGGCATGTCTTGCAGAGGATACGCGACGAACTTGGCATTAACCTGGTTCTTAGCTCGCTGCCCTCGGCGGAAATCGACCAGGACGTGCGGATAAACGCCGCCGGGGCGGGCAACAACCTGCCGGATCTGTTCATGGTGCGGCGCGGGCCGTTCATGAACCTGGTGAACGCGGGGCTTATCGCGCCGGTGGATCACCTGTACGACCTTATGCCGATCAGAAGTGCCCAGCGTTACGACGAGGAAAGCCGCAGGTTTACCACGGTAAACGGCAGATCCTTTGGCTTCGCCTCCCCCGGCGCGGCGCCCAGGAACGAGGGGCTTTTGATCCGCCAGGACTGGCTGGAAAACCTGGGCCTTGACGTTCCGGTTACCCTGGACGACTTCCTGAACGTGATGCGGGCCTTTACCTTTGACGATCCCGACGGAAACGGCGCGAACGACACCTGGGGCTTCGGCGCGTTCCAGGAACTTACCCCGCACGAGGCCGGCCTTGGCCGACGCTTCGATCCCATCTTCGGCGCTTTTGGGGTGGCCGGAACCTGGAACCTTGGCTACGAGGATCCCGGCCTAAACATCCGCAACCCCGCCTATTTCGAGGCGCTCGCCTTCGTCAGGCAGATGGTGGAGGAAGGGCTTATCGATCCGCAGTGGACGGCGCTCAGGCGCGACGACTTCCGGGCAAGGTGGAGGCAGGGGCGTTTCGGAATCATGCGGGAGCAGAACGCCGCGTTCGCCGCCCAGCACAACTACAGGGACTTTGACCTTCAGTTTCCCGAGGGCCGCTGGATCGTGGTGGATCCTCCGGTGGGGCCCCATGGCCACAGTTCCGTGGGCGTGCACACTCCGTCGTTCCGCATCTACGCCGTTTCCACCCGGGCAATGATAGAGGGGAAAGGCCCCTACATCGCCAGGCTTCTTGAATGGATGACGGAAAACTATTTCCTGCTTGGCTGGGGCGTTGAGGGCGACAATTTCGTGTTCGACGAGAACGGCGTGCCCACGGTCGACGGCATCCCGGATCGCTCGCGCGGTTTCGACCAGCCGGCGATGCAGCGGTACACCCAGCTTCGCAACAAGGTTTTCTACAACGGCGACGTCGAGCTTGCCGCGCGCTTCCCCACCTGGACGACGATGGCCGGCAGGGAAATGAGCGCGCTGTGGACGCTTCGCGAGATGCAGTCAAGGCCATGGACGCCGAACACCGGAGCCGACGCGCTTCCGCTGCCCAACGCCGACGTGGAGCGTTTGTACAACCAGCGGATCGTGGAGTTCGTTACCGGCACGATTCCGCTTACCCGGGCTAACTGGAACACCTTCCTTGACGAGTTCGACAGGGTCGGCGGCGGGGTCTGGGAGGACGCCGCGATAGCCGCGGCCAGGGAGTCGGGCTTTATCCAGGCGCCGCTGGTCGCGGCGGCGATTGACTAATCAAAGGCACGGGGGAAATTTTTGTGAACAGTGTGGCAGATAGTTTGACATCAGTTCGTATGGCCGGTTCGGTGATGGGGCGTTACAGGCCGGGGGAGATTCGCTGGCATTACGAGCACGGCCTTGTGATGCAGGCCATTTTCCTTCTTGGGCAGCGCACGGGGCGGGAGGAATTCTGCTCCTACGTGAAGTCGATGTACGACACAAAGATAGACCCCGGGGGGGGGATACTGACGTACCGTGAAAGCGAGTTCAACCTTGACCAGGTAAACCCCGGCAAGGTTCTGTTTCTGCTGCACGAAAAGTACGGCGAGGAAAAATACCGCATTGCCATCGAAACGTTAAGGGAACAATTGCGGAAGCACCCCAGAACCAAGGCGGGCGGCTTTTGGCACAAGCAGATCTATCCCTGGCAGATGTGGCTTGACGGCCTGTACATGCAGGGCCCCTTTTACGCCCAATACGCGGCAAGCTACGGCAGCCCCGGCGATTTCGCCGACATAGCCCTTCAGTTTACCCTGGCCGAATCCAAGGCCAGGGACGACGAAACGGGTCTTCTGTACCATGCCTGGGACGAGTCCCGCGGGCAGAAATGGGCGAACCCGGACACCGGATGCTCCCCCCATTTCTGGGGCCGCGCCCTGGGCTGGTACTGCATGGCCTTGTTGGACACCCTGGATTTTGTACCCTGCGGGGAAGCCGCCGACTCGCTTGCCGCAATAGCGCGGCGGCTTCTGGGGCCCCTGCTTAAGTACCAGGATCAGCAAAGCGGACTGTGGTACCAGGTTATGGACAGGGGTTCCGAGGCCGGCAACTACACGGAAAGCTCGGCCTCGTCGATGTTCGCGTATTTCCTGTTCAAGATGCTGCGCCTTGGCCTGGTTCCCCGGGACGAGGTCGGGTGGGTAAAGGCCGCGGCCGACATGGCCTACCATGGGCTTGCCGAGCAAAAGCTGCGGGAAGAGCCGGACGGCGAGCTTCACCTTATCGATATCTGCGCGGTCGCGGGTCTAGGCGGGAACCCTTACCGCGACGGTTCCTACGAATACTACGTCGGCGAGCCCGTGGCCACCGATGACTTCAAGGGCGTCGGCCCTTTCATCCTGGCGAGCATGGAGAAGGAGGGACTTTTCTAGGGGGTGGCGGCGATGCCCCTAATGCCTATGTCGGTGCGGCAAAACAGGTTGTCGCACCGTATTTTTTCGATTTCCCCGTAAACCTCTTTTTGCGCCAGGGCGAGCGTCGCCGCCTTTCTCGCGACTACCAGCACGCGCCCGCCGTTTGTCACGAACTTGCCGTCCCTGTGGTCGGTTCCGCAGTGGAAAACAAGCGTGTCGTCCTTTAGGTCGCCAAGCCCCTCGATGGGAAAGCCCGTGGGGTACGCGCCGGGGTAGCCCCTGGAGCCAAGAACCACGCCGACAACCGCGTCGTCGCTCCATCGCATCTCGACTTTTTCGCCTTTAAGCAGGGCGCTAATCGCCCGGAACAAATCGCTTTCCAGCCTGGGCAGAAGCACCTGCGCCTCCGGATCGCCAAGGCGGGCGTTGAATTCTATTACCTTGGGCCCCTGCTTGGTGGCGATAAGCCCGGCGTACAGAAAGCCCGTAAAGCCGCGCCCCTCGCCAACCATCGCCCGCGCGGTTTTTTCCAGGATATCCCGTGTCGCGGTTTTAATCGCGTCGTCGCCAATCTGCGGCACCGGGGAATAGGCCCCCATGCCGCCGGTGTTCGGCCCCCTGTCGCCGTCATGGGCGCGTTTGTGATCCTGGGACAAGGCCATCGGGTGGACCTCCCCGCCGTTCACTAGGGCGATAAACGAAAACTCCTCGCCCTCAAGAAATTCCTCGACAACGACCGTCCTGCTCGCCTCGCCGAACCTGCCGTCCCTCATCATTTCCACTAGGGCCTGCCCGGCCTCTTCCCGGCTTTGGGCTATGACAACGCCTTTCCCGGCGGCCAGGCCGTCCGCCTTTATCACGATGGGCATCGCGGCGGTTTCGACGTAGCGGCGGGCCCGGTCGTAGTCCGTAAAGACCTCGTAGGCGGCGGTGGGAATGCCGTATTCTTTCATCAGATCCTTGGTGAAGGACTTGCTTCCCTCTATGACGGCGGCGGCGGCGCTTGGGCCAAAGACCGGCAGCCCGGCCTGCATAAACCGGTCGACGATGCCGTTTACCAGGGGCACTTCCGAGCCGACCACCGTCAGGGAAACCGCTTCCCTTTTGGCGAAGCCGACCAGCGCGTCGAAGTCGTTTTCGTCTATGTCCACCGGCGTTGCCACGTCCGCCATGCCCTTGTTCCCCGGGGCGACATACACCGAGGCGGACTTCGAGAACTTCCACGCCAGCGCGTGCTCGCGCCCGCCGCGCCCAACCACCAAAACCTTGTCCATTGCTTTTCCCCCGTGTTTTTACCGTACCGGGTTTTTTCGATAGATCCAAGGCCGCGTTCAGTGAGGAAGGGCGCAATTTTCTTGATGGGCATCCTGTTTTTTGGAAGCTCTGCACGGGGCAAGCGAAGAATCCGGTTTTATGCCATATGCCTGCGAAAAAGAACACTGGCCGACACGCTCGTCGCTATGCACAGAAGCATGAGCGTCGCCAAAACGCTTATCTTTTCTGCGAAGGCCCTTCTGCCGCGCGTGTTCGGCCAGCCCCGGGGCATCAGTCGCCATAAACCTCGGCGACGCTGACGGGGGCATACATGCCGGGGTTTTCGACGACGGCGCGGGTTTTGACCCGCCGCCCCTGGCGATGCCGTGTACATGACAACGACGGGCGTTCGAGGAATGAACGAGAGGGCCGCGCTCCTAAACGGCGATCTCAAAATCACAAGCGATCCCGGGGAAGGGACGAGCCTGCGCCTTGTCATCCCCGGAACCCGGGAGGGGTCGAATGAACGTTCTGCTGGTTGACGACCATCCCCTGACGAACAAGGGCGTGGCCTCCTGCCTGGAGGGAACCGGGCGCTTTACGGTTGACGCCCAGGTAACCACGCTTGCCGGCGCGAAACGCCACATGGAGGAAGCCGGGGAACGGCTGCCCTGCCTCGTCATACTGGACATAATACTTGGCGAGGAAAACGGCCTGGACTTTCTTCCCTTTCTGGAGGACCACTGCAACAGGAACGGGCTGGCGAAATCGCTCGTCCTGGTATGCTCCGTTCTGGAGGAGCCGTTCCGCATACAGTCCGCGATAAAGCTTGGGGCATCAGGCTACGTTTCCAAAGCCGAGGCCGAGCTTCTCGCCGCAATCGACACGATCCTGTGCGGCGAGGTCTACCTTTCCGAAAGGCACCACGTCAGGACGCTACAGAACCTGGGCATCTACGAGAAGCTCAGCAAGCGCGAGATCGAGGTTTTTGAGCTTGTCAAAAAGGACATGACGAACAAGGAAATCGCCAAGGAGCTTTCCCTGACCCTTCACACCGTGGAAAACCACGTCAGCAACCTTTACTTCAAGACAAGGGTCAAACGTGCGCAAGCCTGGGGAACAAAGGAAGCGGCCGCGTTCCATAGGCCGCCTTGGGCCGCCCCGCCCCAAGAAAGCCGGAACATACTTTGGAAAATTTTAACGCGGCCATTGCCGGATCCGTGGGGTGGGTGTATCATTTAACCAAGGAAAAACAACCAGGAGGATGCCGTGCGTTTAAACCAAGGAAAGCCGCTCGCCGCCGTCGCCGTGTTGCTGGCCGCGCTGCTGGCGGCCTGCGACCTAATCATGCCCTCAAACCCCAACGTGTCCCTAGAGGACGCGATAGGGATAGCCGCCGGGTACCTGGATTCCCGGGGCATCGAGGCCGTTTTCGCCAGGCATTCGGGCATGGGTCTGGAGCGGGGCAGGTGGGTGTGGGAGCTTGAGTTCCGGAACGTCCATAACCAACGGATAGTATACGAGCTGTACGTCGACGTGGACACCGGGGAGGTCGTCAAATTCGAGACGGACTATTGATTTCGTCCGTGCCCGGTCTTTTTTAGGGGGATGCCATGAAGAAGGTTTTTGCGGGCGTTTTCGCGGCGGCCTTTCTCGCCGCGGTATGGGTTCCGGCCGGCGCGCTGGCCTTTTCCGCCGCCGACGCGATTGAGCGCGCCCTGGCGGCCACTGGGGGGGGGACGGTGGAGAGCCTGGAACTGGTTTCCGACCCCGTCGCCGGCTCCGTGTACAGAATCGTGGTCGCCAACAACGCCGTCAGGTTCGAGGTCACGGTTAGCGCCTCCACCGGCGGCATCGCCGGGCTGGTCACCAGGGGGGCGGAGGCCGCCCCAAGGCTGGCCGCGCCGGAGGGCGGGGGCATCGTCGTCGGGGTCGTCACGCCCAGGCGCGCCGCGAGGCCTGGGGGACCGGCCAACCCGCCGGTTTCCGCGCAAAGGGCGGTGGAGATCGCCCGCGACCACCTTGTTTCCATAGGGGTGACGCGCGCGAGGTTCGACTACGTCTACATGGACATGGAAAGGGGCAGGTGGGTCTGGAGCGTGGAATTCGACGGGGCCCGCGGCAGGGACTACGAGTTCTATATCGACGTGGACACCGGCCGGATCATAAAATTCGAAATTAACTGACGGGGAGCCGCCCCGAACGTTTCCCCGGTTGCCCGGCCGTTTCCCCCTCCGGCGCGGTTCGTGTCGCGGACGGGGGAATTCGCGCCGGGGCGGGGGAAACGCCTTGACTGCCGGCCGGCAACGGATGTAAACTTCTAGGTATATTTTGGAGGAAACCGACAACTGGAGGAAAGCGTAACTATCGTGCTCGACAGCGGGGATCTGCTGTCGGGGATATGCGGGGCCAACGACGGCAACCTTAAGGTCATGGAGGATTCCCTTGGGGGGCGCATCGCCGCCAGGGGGAACGAGATCCGGCTGGAGGGGGTTGACGAAAGCGGGGCAAGGCGGTTCAGGACCATGATGGACAACCTCATTTCGGTTATCCGTGGGGGGGAAACGCCCTCGCCGGAGTACGTCCGGACGATCGCCGGGGCGGTCTCCGGGGTCGGTCTGGATTCCGGCGGGCCGTCCCCGGGCGACGACATCCGCGACGCGCTGGTGCAGATCCCCCACGGTTTCCGCCGGGTGTACCCCAGGGGGAGCGGCCAGGCGGCCTACGTGCAGGGGATGCGGGCCTGCGAGATCGCCTTCTGCGTCGGGCCGGCCGGGACGGGCAAGACCTTCCTGGCCGTCGCCGAGGCTTTGCGGCTGGTCCTGTCCAAGAAGCTGCGGAAGCTCGTCCTTACCCGCCCGGTGGTCGAGGCCGGCGAGAGCCTGGGCTTTCTTCCCGGGGATCTCGCCCAGAAGATAAGCCCCTACCTGCGCCCCCTGTACGACGCCATGGAATCGCTGGTTCCCTACGACGTGATCCGCAGGATGGAGGACTCCAGGGCCATAGAGGTGGCCCCGCTGGCGTACATGCGCGGGCGCAGCCTGAACGACTGCGCCGTAATCCTGGACGAGGCGCAGAACACCACCAAGGAGCAGATGAAGATGTTCCTGACCCGCATCGGATCGGGCGCGCGGGCCGTGGTCGCCGGGGACGTGACCCAGGTCGATCTTCCCAGGCGGGCCGAGTCGGGGCTCCTGCACGCGGCCGGGATACTGCGGGGCGTCGAGGGGATACATTTTTCCTTCCTGCACACGGCGGACGTGGTCCGCAACCCCCTCATCAAGAAAATCATAAGGGCCTACGATGAAAACGACGGATAGTTTCGAGTCCGGGCGACTCGCCCGCTTCCTGCTCAGGCACTTCGGCCTTTTGCGCCTTCGCAGGCTGCCCGCGCTCGCGTGCCTGGCGTCCTTCGTCGCCTCGGTCCTGGCCACGATTACCTTCGTAAACCTTGAGTCCGAGTGGCAGTGGGCCCACGGCGAGTTCGAGGCGGGGATGGTGGCCGACAGGGACGTGGTCGCCGGCTACCCGCTTTCCTACGTGGACGAGGACGCCACCCGCCTCCGCATGGAGGCGCAGAGGAGCCTTGTCCCGGCCGTTTTCCTGTACGCCCCCCACGCCACCCGCGAGGCCCTGGGCGCGTGGGAGGAATTCAACGACTTCGCCGACGGGCTGGAGGGGCAGGGCATGTCCCTGGCCCTGATGCAGCTTACGGTTCAGGCCGAGTACCCGGGGTTCTTCGCCCCGCAGGCCGTGGTCTCGTTCCTTTCCGCGCCGGACAGGGCGGCATTCAGGGGCTACGGGCGCGAGGTCCTGGGCGCGGTCCTGTCCAGGAGGGTGTTCGCGCTGGGCGGCGCGGATCTGGGGAACTACAACCCGGACGTCGTGGAGCTTCTTACCCTGCTGGGCTACAGGGCGGAAAGGGAGCGCATCAGGCGCGACGCGGCCGTCTCCATGCAAAACGCCGGCGCCGCGCTAATGCAGGCGGCCGAGGCGCTGTCACTGCCGCCGGCGTTCGCGGGCCTTGCCCCCGCGCTGCTGCTTCCGTTCGTCCGGGAAAACGCGGCCTTCTCGCCGGAGGACACGCAGATGCGCGTCGCCGAGACGATGGAGCGCGTCCCGGCCGTCGTCAGGACCATCGAGCAGGGGCAGAGGATCATCCGGCAGGGCTTCGTGATCACCCAGCAGGACATGCAGGACCTTTACGCCCTGCGCGCCGCGCTTCCGATGCAGGCTCCGCGCAACCACGCGGGAAAGATCCTTCTGCTGGCTCTTCTGTACGTGCTGTTTATCCTGCTGCAGGGCCGGCCGGTGCTTGGAAAGGAGCTTCCGGACGGCCAGAGCTGCCTGCTTTTCGTCCTTCTGTTCCTTTACCTGGCCGGGGCGGGGCTTACCCGAAGCCTTACCCCGGGGGATTTGCCGGTCTCGCTGTTTTTCCCCACGGCTCTTATGGTTATGATTCCCGCCGTGTTCATGGGGCATCTTGCAGCCTTCGCGCTGGCGTTGGCCTTTCCGCTTAGCGCGGTCATAGTCGGCTTTTTCGACGTTCCGTCCTACGTTTTCGCGCTGGTCTCCGGGCTTGCCGCCTCGGTCGTTTTCAGGAAGGCCGAAAAGCGGATGGACCTTATCAAGGCGGGGATGAAGATCGCCGGGGCGAACTGTCTCGCGGTAATCGTGATCCTGCTTATGCGGGCGGCGGATTTCTCGGCCTATCCGCCGATGATGGCCTGGGCGGTCCTTAACGGCGTGGTCGCGGGGATGCTGATGCTGGGGGTTCTGCCTCCGCTTGAGTACTTCCTGAACGCGGCGACGACCTTCCGGCTGATCGAGCTTTCCGACCTTAACGCGCCGATCCTTCGCAAGCTGTTTACCACCGCGCCGGGCACCTACAGCCACTCGGTCATGGTCGCCACGCTTGCCGAGCAGGCCTGCCAGGACATCGGGGCGAACGCGCTGCTTGCCCGGGTGGGGGCCTACTACCACGACATTGGCAAGATGGAAAACCCGGACTATTTCGTGGAGAACCAGACGGACTA
>WQRP01000010.1 GCA_009786675.1 Treponema sp.
AAAAGCTCGTAGGGTTCAATGTTCAGGACGGAAGCCAGTTTTACCAGTGTATTCGGTGAAACCCACGCCTTAGAACGTTCTATATCACTTATAAAATTGGTCGATATATCCACCTTTTCCGCCAATGACAATTGAGAAAGGTTGTTTTTCAGCCGGCAACGCTTGATATTGTTGCCCAAAATGCCCCTTAGTTCCTGCTCTTCCATCTTATACCGAAATATTAAACTAATAGCTTGACAAGAGGTCAAACAATTGATAGCATTAAATGTCGGTGTTACCGAATTTCGCGGATTTTCATACATTTTTCTGGGAACTTGCTGGGAAACTTCGTATGAAATCAAATGTAATTGCGATTAGAAGTATTCAGGCAACTTTTAGAATAGAAGAAAAAGGGGGATTATATGAAAACCACAAACAAACCCATATGCATTATTGCTTTGGCTGCCCTAATCGGGCTTTTGTCGGCAGGATGTGCTTCGCAACTAGAAGCAGAACCAGACGGTATAACGTTGGATCAGGCGATCGCGGATGCCGCCCTCCGAATTGACGAGCGGATTGCGGCGGGATCGAAAATCGCCCTGCTTAATTTCAGTTCCCCTTCGGATCGGTTTTCGCTGTACGTACTGGACGAACTGTCGGCAAACCTGCTGGACAGCGGAAGGCTCACCGTGGTTGACCGGAGGGAAGTGGATCTTATTCGCGGCGAATTTGATTTTCAGTTTTCCGGCGAGGTGGGCGACGAATCTATGCAGAGTATGGGGCAGATGCTGGGGGCGCAGTCGATTGTGTCCGGGTCCCTTACCGAAATTGGCGGCGATTATCGGATTGCGATTCGTGTGTTGAACGTGCAGAGTGCGGCTATCGAGGTGCATTTTAGGTCGGACATCGCCAACGACAGGCGTGTTCAGGCTTTGCTTGAGGGTGGCAGGACCGGTGCGGGAAGCGTCCCGCAATGGTTGGCCGCGGCGCAAGCCCCGGCAGCGCAGACTGTACGGGCCGCGGCGCAGACTGTCCAGCCTCCTGTGGCACAAGCTCCGGTACAAGCGCAACCAGTGGCTCCTCCTGCTCCCGTGATCGTCCAAGCTCAAGAACAGAGGCTGGAAAGTGGTAGGCGTACCTTCCACCCTAGGCCGCAGGCGTATCAGGGAGCCCGCGCTGTCACCGCTTTTGTGTACTATATCGTGGTACGAAATGAATACATGACTATCCAGATCAGGGCTGTCCCGGCAGGGGGTATAGCAGTTTTACATGGATTCCAGGATTGGTCACGGGCTCTGCTACAAGATTTAGATCGTCCTGACAGGCAATTCACTCCGGTGCAAGGTGGGGCTGCATTTTATCATGCATGGCTTACGTTCAGAAATGTAAACGCCACGCGCTTAAGTTTGGTTTGCACTGTTAACACGCCACGAATTGTTTTTGACGAAATCAGGATTGGAGATCCTGACTAAATGATGTGTTCAAATAATTGCGTAAGCTGATATGGAGGTGATTGGACAACAAAATGACAAAAAATAATGCAAAACTGCAAACATTGTTAATGCAAACACGTAATAAAGTCTTAATGGCAATGACTCCGTTAAAGGTTTAGTTTTGCACGGAAAACGAGCGAGGCAGGTGGCGTTTCTGTAGTAACGCCAGAACATTTTTGTTTATGGAGGTCAAACTATGGCAGTAAAAGAAATCAAATCCATTTCCGTAGCACCAGCGGTGGAAAGAGATACGATTAATTTGTGGCAATCATTCGGCTGGGAGCTTAAAAGCAACCAGGAAATCAAAAACAAGGACTCCCGCATCGAACGAAGAGGAGATAACTTGGTCAGTGTGACAGAGACGGAGCATTACGTCAAACTTACTTTTGAGCGGGATCCGGAAAGGCAAAACTACGCCGAGTTGAAATCGCTTGAAGATCGATATCACGCCCAAATTCATCCTGGGCCACCGCCCAAACGGTTCGGATTGGTTTTTTCCATTCTGATTGGGGCCAGTTTATTTTTTGGTATAGGATCATTTACTCGTTTGGGTAATCCGGTTGCGAGATTTGATAGTGGTGTTCCATTGATAATTATTATGAGCCTCATTTTAATTACACCCGGAATTCTCATGATTGTTTCCCGTATTAGATCATATCCTAAACGGCTACAACCTTGGGAAGCTGATTTGGACTTATACACAAAAAATCGCTCCGAATGTTTGGAACGGGCGAAATCGCTTGTGTAGTGAGTTCTTGTAAATTGTGCTCTTGGTTAGAAACTAATGGGGAGGCTGGATTTTCGAAGCAAACAAAATCTGGCCTACCCATGGACATTTAAGCCGTATCAAAATCACTCAAGCCCCGCAAGCCATGTATCCGCGAGGCGCACCTCGATGGAGGCGCGAGGGTGTCAGTCATGAAAAACCGATGTATATACGTGGCGATGAAAGGGTAACATTTTCTCGTCTCGGCACCCATTCCGATCTGTTCTAGTGTTCTACGGCGGCGGCGCAAAGTGACAGGCACCACTTTTTAAGCCCCTCGCGCGGGATGACCGGCACTTTTTTCCTACAGTGGGATTAGTTATCCTATCCTATCATCTGGCACTCGCGACAACTGCTGGCACGCCTTCGTTGTAACCCCCTGGCATATTTGCGCCTCCGTCCGTCTTGACATGGGGTCTCTTTTTAAGGTATGATTGGGGGTAAAATGAATGATATAGGCGAGAAACTGGACGGCATAGGCAAAACGCTCAGGGAGCATAACGAAATCGCCCAGAAAATGCTAAACGTTATGCAGAAACCAGATAACAAAATAGTACAGGCTTTTATAATCGGGAGCCTTATTCTGGCACGTTAGGTATAGCCAACGTTATAGAGAATTGGGTTGCGGGGGGTTGAAAATGCTTTTTCAATTGATTAGCTGGATTATTGTTACCGTGATAAGTTTCACTATCTTTTTTCTCGCGTTGCGAATGAAACGCCGAATGTAGCAGGCGGCGTGATGGTGACGGAGGGCGCAAGGGTGTCAGGTTTCGTTTCCGTTGCCAAATCGCTTGACACCCGGCAAAAAAAGCCCGATACCCTAGCAGCCTAACCTTAGGTCGGCTCTTGGCCAGGGGGAAGAGGCAGGGAATCGAGCCCGTCCAAAAGCGCCGCCTGTTCAGGGGTCAGATTTTTCTGATTGGAATGCCTCATTATTGGGACAGTATAGCCCATGCGCGGGCGGCGCGCCACCGTTGATCATATCTTTCGTCCCGGATATAATACCCCTATCGGCACACAAAGGTAGGACATTCTGAACAGGCGTTTTTCATCGTCCGGGGAAATCTTTTCCTGGCTTTCCGGTTTCATCAATTTCGAAAAGGGGCACTCAATCTCCAAAAGCTACCGGCTGGACCGCTCGGAAATACTCGCGGGCCTTGCCGGGAACCCGGAAAGATGCGCCCCCTCGGTTCACATGGCCGGCTCCAAGGGCAAGGGGTCGGTTACGTCGATGGTCGCCTCGATCCTGGAGGCGGGGGGGCTTAAGGCGGCGCGTTACATGTCGCCGCACGTCAGCGACTTTCGCGAGCGGGTAAGCCTTGGCAACTCGTTCTTTGCCGAGGACGTGTACCGCGCCGCCGGCGACGAGCTGCGGGACCTGGTCGAGAACAAGCTTCCGGCGGCCAGGATTGCCCTGTTCGACCCGGCGACCGAGGAAGGCGAGGCCCCAACCTACTTCGAGCTTCTGACCCTGTTCTATTTCCTGTGCGCCCGGGCCGGCGGCTGCGACGCCATGGTCGTGGAAACGGGGATGGGCGGGCGGCTGGACTGTACCAACGTCGTCACGCCGCTTGTTTCGGCCATTACCCTTATCGAGCTTGAGCACACCGAATGGCTTGGCAACACCATCGCGGCGATCGCGGGGGAGAAGGCCGGCATCATAAAGCCGGGCAGGCCCGTGGTTCTGGCCAGGCAAAAGGCGGAGGCCCTGGAGGTGTTCCGGAACCGCGCCGCCGAAAAAAACAGCCCGCTGTTCTATTTCCCCGACATCGCCAGCGTCCAGGGTGTTCGCCTGCATCCCGGCGGCACGGACTTTTCCCTGGTTTTTAACGGAAAGAGCCCGGCCGGGGATCCGCAATCCCTGGAACTGTCCATCCCGATCCCCGGGACGGTCCAGGCGGAGAACGCCGGGATTGCGGTGTCGGCGGTAAGGATCGCCTTCCCGGAGATCGGGGACGACGTAATTCGCCGGGGGCTGGAACGGGCGAAAACCCCGGCCCGTTTCGAAATGATCTCCGGGGATCCGCCCTTCATACTCGACGGCGCGCACACCCCGGAAAGCGTGTCGCTGTGCGTCCAAACCTTCTGCTCGCTTTACGGCGAGGGCGGGATTCTCCTGTTCGGTTGCGCCGCCGACAAGAACGTCGTGGCTATGGCGGAACTGCTTTTGCCCAGGTTTTCCCGGGTAATAGTCACCAGGCCGGGGAACGTCAGGAGCAGCAACCCGGACGCGATTTTCCGGGCGTTTGCCCCGGGGGGGGGCAAGACGACCCTTGTCCCGGACACCGGCGACGCGACGCGGCGGACGCTGGAACTCAGCCNGGAAAAAGGACTCCCGGTTCTTTGCACCGGATCGTTCTACCTTGCCGCGGAAGTGCGGGGTACGGTTCTACCTCATCCTTAGTCTTTTCCAGGGGTTTATGTTAAACCGCACGACGAAGTAAATCCACGCGAAGGCGAACCCGGCAAGGTGGGTTATGTGGGCGACACCGCTGGTGGTGCGGAAAACCGAGGAAAACAGCTCCAGGACGGTAAAGCCAAGCACCATTATCGGGGCGCGCACGGGCAGTATGCCCCAGATGTAGATTATCGATTCGGGGAAAAGCACCGCGTAGGCAAGGCTGACGGCGAAAACCGCCCCGGACGCGCCCATCAGCCACACCGCGTACTGGCCGGTCAGGAAATAAACGAAAAAGGAAAAGATACCCGCCAAGGCGCCGGTCACGAAGTAGAAAAGCAGGAACTCCTTGCTGCCCATGTAGCGCTCGACCTGGGTTCCGAAAATAAACAGGGCAAGCATGTTGAAAATGATGTGGCCGAAACCGCCGTGTACAAACATGTAGGTTACGAAGGTCCACACCCAGCCGCTGCGAACGATCATGGCCGGGATCATCGACATGTAAAACATCAGCCTGGTAAAACCCAGGAACTGCATCAGGACGAAAAAGATAAAGTTTATCCCGATAAGCCAGTAGACCACGTTGTGGTGCTGGTAGCGGAAAGGCTGCCTTATTATCCTCATGGATCCAGGATAAGGCTTGGAGGCAAGCTCGTCAAGCGTTCGGGCCCGGCACGTTGACAAGGCATATGCCCCTGGAGTAAAATGGGAAGACTTGGAGGGAGGAATTTCGTGACGTACGGGACGATTTACGCTTGTGGTTACGCGGGAATGCTTGCTGGCCAACGCGCGGGACCGTCTATAGTCATCATCATGCTTTCGCTATGGGTATTATCCATAGTTGCCTTGGGCATGACCAGCTTCCGGAAGAACAGAGCCATATTACAGCGCGACAGAATTCTCGACGCAATCAACGTCGCGGTGTCCACGCTTATAAACGTGGCCTTTGACGAATTCGACGCCGCCCTGAACAAGTCCATGGGCATACTTGCCGAGACGGTGGGCGCCGACCGCATGTCCATCTGGAAAAACATTAACAGGGACGGCCTGCTGTACTGTTTCATGGTTTCCGAGTGGGCGGACTCAAGCATTCCCAAAAAAGAAATGCGGTTCTACCTGGAGCTGTCGTATGACGGGGATCTGCCCGGCTGGGAGGAGACGCTTTCCAAGGGCGAGTGCATAAGGAGCCTGACTCAAACCATGGGGCCGGACCAGCGCAGAATCCTGGATCGAAGGGGCGCGCTGTCGATTATCGTGATGCCCGTGTTCGTGCACGACAGGTTTTGGGGCTGCGCCATCCTGGAAAACTGCAGGGCCAAGAAGCTGTTCCCCAAAAACGTGGAGTCGGTCCTTAGGTCGGGCAGCCTGTCGATAGCCAACGCCGTTATACGCCAGGGGATGACGCAGGAGGTCTACAACGCCTCGACCAAGCTTCAGGACGCGCTTGAGAAAGCCCAAAGCGCGAGCCGTGCGAAAAGCGAGTTCCTGGCAAAAATGAGCCACGAGATCCGCACGCCGATGAACGCCATAATAGGCATGGCCGAGCTGGCCCTGCGCGCCGACAGCCTGGACACCGCCCAGGAATGCCTGCTTACCGTCAAGCAGGCGGGAACGAACCTGCTTTCCATCATCAACGACATCCTGGACATCTCGAAGGTTGAAAAGGGCAAGCTGGAAATCATACCGCTGGAATACCAGTTTTCCTCGATGCTGAACGACGTAATCAGCATAATCCGAATGAAGTCGCTGGACTCGCACATCTGCTTTGTCGTCAAGGTGGACGGCGGCATCCCGAACTCGCTGCTGGGGGACGAGGTAAGGGTGCGCCAGGTGCTGCTGAACCTTCTTGGCAACGCGGTAAAGTATACGGAAAGCGGCGGCCACGTCTCGCTGAGCGTCAAGGGGGTCGCCGGCGAAAGCGGGGACAAGATAAACCTGATGATTGACATCTCGGACACCGGCCAGGGCATAAGGGAAGAGGACATTAACGGCCTGTTCGTCGAGTACTCCCAGTTTGACAGGGAAAAAAACAGGGACAAGGAAAGCACCGGCCTTGGGCTGGCCATTACCTGGCACATAGTGAAGGCAATGGACGGGCATATCGGGGTGTGTTCCGACTACGGAAAGGGCAGCACGTTTACGGTGACCCTTCCGCAGATCGTGCGCTCCAGCAAGCCGCTTGGCTACGTGGAGAACGCCGGCGGGAAAAGCGTCCTTGTGTGCGAAAAGCGGGACGTCTACGCGGATTCGCTGGTCTTCGCGGCGGAAAGCCTTGGGGTTGGCTGCGCGCGGATTTCCGACGATTCCAACCTGCTGGAAAACCTTGCCAACGGCAAGCACACGGTCGCCTTTATCTCGTTCGCGATGTACAGCAGAAATATCCGGGCGATAATGTCCCTTAAGACCGAGACCAAGCTGGTGATCCTGACGGAGTTCGGCGAGACGGTCCCGGAAAAGAACCTTACGATCCTGGCCATGCCGGTGTATTCGTTGTCCGTGGCGAACGTGCTTAACGGAAAGCATGAAAACTATTCCTACAGCGGCAACGCCAGGTTCGACGGCAGCTTTACCGCGCCCGAGGCAAACATTCTTGTGGTTGACGACGTCCTGACGAACCTAAAAGTGGTCAAGGGACTGCTTTCCCCTTACGGGATGCAGGTCAGCATGTGCAAAAGCGGGGAGATGGCGCTGGACGCGGTAAAGGCCAACCGTTACGACGTGATATTCATGGATCACCTTATGCCCGGCATGGACGGCGTGGAAACCACCGAGCGGATAAGGGAGCTTGGCGCCGAGGACGGTTATTTTTCCAAGGTGCCGATAGTGGCGCTGACCGCCAACGCCGTAACCGGGATGCGCGAGTTTTTCCTGGGGAACGGCTTCAGCGACTTTATGTCCAAGCCCGTGGACGTGGTAAAGCTGAACAGCGTCCTGGAAAGATGGATCCCCAAGGAAAAACAGCAAAAGCTGGCGGCGAGCTAGTAAACCCCGGCCTGTAGGATCTTCCGGTAGTCGTCGATGGTCTGCGCGCGGACCGCCCGTTCCCGCACCGCCGCCGCGCCCTGCATACCCTTGGTGTAGGCGCAGAACTGTTTTCGCATTTCCAGGCACGCCGGGCGCTCGCCGATGTCCGCCGCAAGTAACTCCAGGTGACGAAACGCCGTCGCCATTCTTTCGGCAAAGGGCGCCTGTTCCCATTCCCCGGTTTCCAGCAGGGAGCGCGTCGCCGAAAAAACAAAGGGATTGCCCATCGCGCCCCGGGCGAACATTACCGCCGCGCAGCCCGTTTCCCGCAACATGCGCTCCGCGTCCTCCGGCGCGTACAGATCCCCGGATCCAGTAACCGGCACCGACAGCCGCGAGGCAAGGTCGGCGATGTGCGTCCAGTCGCTCTTGCCGCCGTATCCCTGGCTTCGGGTCCTGGGGTGCAGGCTTACCATGGAAGCGCCGGCCTCCACGGCGACGCGGGCGCACTCGGCGTAGTTTATCGAGCCGAAGTCCCAGCCGGAGCGCATCTTTATCGTCACAGGCACCCCCCCAAGGGCCTCGCGGGACGCCCGGACGGCCGCCTCGACAACCCTGCCCATCGTCGCGGGATCCTTCATCAGGGCCGATCCGGCGTTGTTCTTTACGACCTTTGGCACCGGGCATCCGGAGTTGATGTCAACCGCGTCGGGTCTTAACGGGGCCAGCAACAGCGCCGCCCTGTAGATCGCCTCGGGGTTCCCGGCGAAAAGCTGGACGGCGTAACGCTTTTCGTTGCGGGCCCGGCTTACAATGCTTACCGAGCTTGCGACCCCCTCCCCCCCGGCAAGGCCATAATGGGCGGGGTTGCGGTACAGGGATTCCGCCGAGACAAGCTCGGTAAAGGAAAAACTGGCCCCCCGCTCGACGCACAGCGATCGGAAGCTGGGGTTGGAATAACCGGCCACCGGCGCGACAAAGAGATTGCCCCCAAGTTCCAGGCCGCCGATTTTAACGGGGCGGTAAAGGCTCACTCCAGAGTCCCCACAATCGACTCGACGCGCTCATGGATCGCGTCGAAATTGGACAGGTGCGACTGCTCCGTTACCCACTGCCCCAAATCCGGAAAGGATTCGTAACTAAAGGCGTCCAGGCTTTCGGCCGCCTTTCTAAGCCCAAGCATGTCGTAGCTTTCGCAGGCCCTAAGTATCTCCCGCAGAACCTCCGGATCTGGGCGTTCCCTTTCCGGTTTTTCCTCGACCGATTCGTCCGCCGAAACGTCCTCCAGAAAAAACGCGATGTCGGCGACAAGCTTTTCGGCGGCCTCGACGAACGCGGCGTTGTTGGCGCGTATGTACCCCCGGTCCCCCCTGGCGGCGGCCTTTTCCATATCGTCCGCCATCGCCCCCAGACTTTCCGCCCCGATGCTCTTGCCGGATCCCCTAAGGCCGTGAACCGCGATTCGATACGACTCGGAATCGCCCCGGGAATTCTTTAGCACGCTTATCTTCGTCGGGGTGTGCCTAACGAACGACCTAAGCACCGCAAGGTAGGAATTTTTGTCGTTCTGAAGAACGGCAAAACCCTGGGCCAGGTTAAGCCCGGGGATCGTATGGCTGTTCAGGAACCGCGAGGCTTCCTCCCTGGACTTTCCGGTGTTTGCCTCCAGGTGCGGCAGCCCCCTTTCCTTTTCCCTGTTCCGGACCCATTGGTTCAGCACCTGGTCCAGCCTAAGCACGTCGATGGGCTTCGAAAGAAAAGCCTGGAAGCCGTTCCTTAGGTACAGCTCGTCGTTGCCCGCCAGGGCGTTGGCCGTCATCGCGATTATCGGGATCGTTTTGGCGTACTCGTTGCCGGTTTCCTCGCGAATCGCTTTCGCCGCCTGCATACCGTTTACGCCGGGCATCATGTGGTCCATGAATATCGCGTCGTAGCGAATCTTTCCGTCAAGAACCAGATCTATGGCCTCGCCGCCCGATTCCGCCGTGTCCACGTTGATCTTGTACGATTTAAGCAAACCCTTGGCTATGTCCAGGTTGCTCGGCACGTCGTCCACAACAAGAACCCTGGCGTAGGACATGTTCGCCCGGATAAAATCCTGGTTTTGGACGTGGCGCTGGGCCGAATAACGAAACTGCGAAAGGTTTTTCGCGGTGTCCTCGCCGATAACCTCGTCCCCGGCCGCCTTGTGCAAAAATTCCACGGTAAAGGACGAGCCCCTAAGGTAATCGCTTTCCACCGTGATCGAGCCGCCCATCATCTCCACAAGCCTCTTGGTTATCGAAAGCCCCAGGCCCGTCCCCCCGGCGTAATAATTGGCCCTGACGTTAACCTGCGAGTAGTCCTTAAAAAGCTTGCCCTGGTCCTCCCTGCGAATGCCGATCCCGGTGTCCCTGATCGTGCTGGTTATCCTGACAATGTCTTCCTCCCTGGCGCAGCAAATGCTCCATTCGACGGATCCGTCGTCGGTGTACTTGAAGGCGTTGGAAAGAAGATTGTTGAAGATTTGCTTGACCCTAAGCTCGTCGCCAACCAGCCTGACGGGAATGTCCCCGTTGACGCTAAGGCGGAACCGCACGGGCTTGCTGCCAAGGCGGATTATGTTAAGCTGGATCGTGTCGTTGATCATGTTGGGGACGTCGTACATCACCGGGACAAGGGACAGCTTGCCGAACTCGATTTTAGATATGTCCAAAATATCGTTGACAATTCCCAGCATGGTCATGCCCGCGCCGTGAATTTTTTCGACGTTGGCGAAGGAATCCCCCCGCAGTTTCGTGCCGCCAAGCTCCATTTCCGAAAGGCCGATTATCGCGCTTAACGGGGTCCGCATCTCGTGGCTCATGTTTGCCAGGAACTGCGTTTTCGAACGCGAGGCCGTCTCCGCCGCGGTTTTCAGATTCTCCATTTCCTCGTAGGGCTTGGCGATAAGCTCGGCGGCGAATATCGTGGCAATAATACCAATGATTATGATTGCCAAGGCGATGGCAAGAAGCACCTTACGGACCTGGAAAAGCGGGGTTTCCGCAAGCGGCGCGACTACCGCCACCGACCAGTTGTCGGTCCCCTGGATGGAATGAAAGGCAGTAAACTGCTGCCGCCCCGAAAATTCGAACCGCTCGACGCCCTCGTCGTACTCGGAGATGGTCCTGTGCACCTGCCGGTGCCCGCCGGGGTGCTGCCTTCCCCATTCAATGTATTCGCGCCGTTCCTGTATGCGGTAATGGTACCGGTTGCCGGCGATGTGCGCCCCCCGTTGATCCAGGACGAAAATACTGCTGGTCTCCCAAATGCCGTAGGGCAAAAGAAATTCCGAAAGGTGCAGCCCGGGCAGCGTGGCGACAAAAACGCGACCGGTGCCGGCGGGAGCCCATATCCGCATGACAAGCCCCCCCCGGGGGGTATGCAAGGTGGAAGTGATAACGGTTTCCCCGGCGAACGCCCGCCTGGCATAGGAATTTGACCTGTCGTAGTCCACGGGCTTGGTGTCCGGATCGCCGGCATGAACCGTCACGCCCTCCAGCTCCACCACCGAAAACGACAGGTACGAAGGATGCCGCGTAAGCTTCTCGTTCAGAACCGCCTGAAGATCCCCCCCGGCCATGCCGACCTGCTCGGCGATAAGACTCGCCTCTTCCTTTAGCCTGCCGATCTCCGAGGAAAGCATCCCCGAGGCCATTCTGCTTACCGAAAGAAGCGTGGTCTTGACAACATCCATGAAGCGAAAATTGCTGACAAGCAGCCCCACCCCCAGCGTGGAGCCGGTTATGAAAAGCACAATCCCGATAATTATCAGGATAATTTTCCTTCGCACCGAAAGCATTGGCTAGCGCTCCCGTTTGTATGCCCTGATCTCCTCCCGAAGTCGCGCGGCAAGTTCCCCCTTTGGAATTCGCACCTGCTCCATGGAATCGCGGAACCTTAGCGTGACGGTGCCGTCCTCCTTGGTCTGGTAGTCAACCGTGACGCAGAAAGGCGTGCCCGCCTCGTCCTGGCGGCGATAGCGGCGACCGATGGCCCCGCCCTGGTCGTAGTCGGTGGCGAAGTCCTCTTTAAGCTCGCCCTGGATATCCCGCGCCAGTTCGGCAAGGCCGTCCTTCTTCATGAGCGGCAGCAGCGCGACGGTAATCGGCGCCAGGCTGGGATGGAAGCGCAGTACCGTCCGCCAGTCGTCGTCGTTGCCCTTGTCCGCGACCTTTTCCTCATCGTAGGCGTCGCACAGAATCATCAACAGGGTTCGCGTGAGCCCCGCCGAGGTCTCGATTATGTAGGGGATGTACCGCTCGTTGCCCGCGTCCTGGTCGATGTACTGCATGTCCTTGCCGGAGTACTCGGTGTGCCGCTTAAGGTCGAAGTCGGTGCGGTTGTGCACCCCTTCCAGTTCCCGCCAGCCCATGGGGAAAAGGTACTGGATGTCGTATGCGTCCTTGGCGTAGTGGGCAAGCTCGTCCGACCCGTGCCGGTGCCAGCGCAGGTGGTCCATTTTAACGCCCATTTTCTCGTAGTAGGCCCAGCGCCGCTTGCGCCACTCGTCGAACCATTCCTCGTCGCTGCCCGGCTTTACGAAAAACTGCATCTCAAGCTGCTCGAACTCGCAGGTGCGGAAGATAAAGTTTTTGGTGACGATCTCGTTGCGGAACGCCTTGCCGATCTGGGCGATGCCGAAGGGGATCTTCATCCGGTTGGACTGGATTATGTTCTTGTAGTTGACGTATATCCCCTGCGCCGTTTCCGGCCGCAGGTAGATGACGCTGGCGCTGTCCTCCGCCGCGCCGATGTGGGTCTTGAACATCAGGTTGAACTTGCGGGTGTCGGTCATCTCGCCGCCGCAGTCCGGGCATTTCCTTGCCGCCAGGTTTTCCTCGGGTATCAGATCCTCGCGGAAGCGGGCCTTGCACTTCTTGCAGTCCACCAGGGGATCGGTAAAGTTCTCGACGTGGCCGGAGGCCTCCCAAGTGCGCGGGTGCATAAGGATCGCCGAATCGAGCCCCACGATGTCGTCGTGAAGCCGGGTCATCTCCTTCCACCAGGCCCCCGCTATGCGGTTTTTCAGTTCTATGCCCAAGGGCCCGTAGTCCCAGGCCCCGCCCTGTCCGCCGTAAATCTCCGAGGACTGGAACACGAAACCGCGCCGCTTGGCCAGCGAGGTGATTTTCTCCATCGTGGCCTTTCCACTGTATTCGTTCAATTGCTCTGCCATGGGTGTAATTATAGTGGAAAGGGCGCTCTTTGGGGAACCGTCGCCCTACAGATCGAAGCTCTTCGGAAGGCACTGCGACGGCGGGAAGCCCTTCAGGCGCTTGAACTGCTTGTTGAAATGCGAGGTGTCGGTAAACCCGCAGGCCTCGGCAACGTCCCCCACCTTGTACTCGCCGGAAAGTAGCATGTCCTCGGCGTTTTTGACGCGGGTCTGTATCAGGTAGCGGTTGAAGCTCATTCCGATCGCACGCTGGAACAGGCCCCCGAAATAGGTGGGGTTCAGGCTGACCAAGTCCGCCATGGACTTGACCGTAAGCCGCTCGGAATAGTTCTTGGCTATGTAGCGGATTACCTTGGCGATGCGGAAATCCCCGGCGAACGAGCCGTCCTTGTAGACAAGCAGTTCCAGGAACCGGTGAAGGATCTGCATGAACAGCCCCTTGCACTTGAGCATGTGGCCGGGGTGCCTGCCGACCCACGAAAAGAACAGCTCGTGAAACCAATGGATGATGTTCTTCTGGTGGCCAACCACGGATATAAAGGGGAGCGGCGAGGGAAGCTCCTCGCCGTCCCCGCCGCGAAGGGTAAAGTCCACCGAGAAGCAGTGCATAAGCCTGTCCGGAAAGGTAACCGCCTTGCGGACGCTGTTCTTGGGCAGCACCATCAGGGTGCCATGGGTCGCGTCGATAGGCTCGTCGTCTATGGTGTAATGGGCTTCCCCCTGGATAATGTAGGTCATGTTGAGGCTGTCCAGCTTGTTTTCCGGCATTGTCCATACCGGCGTGCATTTCCGGTAAACCACGTGCCAGATTTGCATAGTGATGTCGTCGTCCATGCCAGCCGTCCTCCTGCCGAACATTCCTAGACCATTTTACACCATAGCGACGGAATTTTCTTGCGCGACACGCGATTTTTGCCGTTGTATGAATTTCTGGTAAATGGTATACTGGGTGTCGATGAGTTCATTAGTGGTTTCACCCCTGATTGGAAACGGGATGGTTTTCCAGCAGGGAGTTCCCGTTCCGGTATGGGGCGGAGCCGCCCCGGGGACATGGGTTTCCGTAAGGTTCATGGACAGGACATACCGCGTCAAGGCCGGCCCCGATGGCAGATGGCGCGTTCCCCTTGGAAGCCAGCCTTTCGGGGGACCCCACGAAATCATCGTATCCGGCTCGGGCAAAAGAACGGTTTTCAGGGACATATATTTCGGCGACGTGTGGGTCTGCTCCGGCCAGTCCAACATGGAAATGCCCATGCAGCGTCTTAGGGACAATTTTCCCGAGGAATGGGAGTCCCCAGTCAACCCCATGATCAGGCAGTTCAAGGTTCCGCAGGAATGGGACTTCTCCGGCCCCAGGCAGGATCTTTCCGGCGGGGGCTGGACGGTGGCCTCGCCCGAGACGCTCCACGAGTTTTCGGGAACGGCGTGGTTTTTCGCCAGGAAGGTTTTCGAGAGCCACGGCGTCCCGATTGGCCTTGTCAACGCCGCCTGGGGCGGCACCCCGGTGGAAGCCTGGATGAGCCGCGAGGCCCTTGCGGCCTTTCCGGGCAAGGCCGCCCTTGGCGACAAATACGCGGATTCGGCCCTGTGCGGAAAAATCGCCAGGCAAAACGACGCGGCAATGAAGGCCTGGTACGACGAGCTTGCCATAGGGGACAGGGGACTTGCCGAGGAATGGCGCAAGCTGAAGGCCACGTTCTCGCAGTGGGGCAAAATTAGCCTGCCCGGAAGTTTCGCCAAGGCCAGCCTGGACAAGTTCTACGGTTCCGTCTGGCTCCGCAAGGAGATTGCGGTCGGCGCCGAATTCGCCGGAAAGGATTCCAGGCTTTGGCTGGGCACCATAACCGACGCCGACACGGTGTACGTGAACGGCGTCGAGGTGGGGAGCACGGCCTACAGGTATCCGCCCCGCAAGTACGCCGTACCCGCCGGCCTTCTCCGCGAGGGGAAAAACTGGATCGTGATACGGGTCGTGTGCTGCAACGGCACCGGCGGCGTGACCGAGGGCAAGGACTTCCGCCTTTTTTCCGACGACGAGACCTTCGAGCTGAACGGCGCCTGGGAGTACCGCGTGGGGATGTGGGCGTCCAGGCCCTGTCCGGAGCCTTTCTTTTTCCAGCGCCAGCCCATGGGCCTGTTCAACGCGATGATCGCCCCCATGCTGGACTTTCCCTGCAAGGGCGTCCTGTGGTACCAGGGGGAGTCCAACGAGTCGAACCCCGGCGAGTACCGGGATCTTTTCGCCGCGCACGTGGCCGACTGGCAGGGCAGATGGTGCCGCGCCGACGAGACCCTGCCGTTCCTTTTCGTGCAGCTTCCCATCTGGGGGAAGCCGGGGGAAAACGACGAGGGAAGCTCCTGGGCGGCCCTGCGCGACGCCCAACGCGCCGCGCTGTCACTGCCGGCGACCGGCATGGCGGCGGGCCTTGACCTTGGCGAGTGGAACGACCTGCATCCGCTTGACAAAAAGGGCGTCGGCCGCAGGCTTGCGCTGGCGGCGGAACGGCTGGTCTTCAAAAAAAGGAACTCGTCCCCCGGGCCGCTGTTCCAGGGTGTGCGCCACAGCCAGGGCAGGCTGCTCCTGGTTTTCGGCAACTGCGGCCTGGGGCTTGTCGCCGACGAAAAGCCCCATGTCACCGTGGTCGCAGGGGGAAAGCATTACCGCCTGCCCGGGGAAATCGAGGGTTTCGACTGCCTTTCGGTGGACGTTTCGTCGGTGCGGAACCCGGAAAGGGTGCTGTACGCCTGGGCCGACAATCCCCGGGACAGGCAGTTGCACAACTCCGAAGGACTGCCGGCGATTCCGTTCCGGGCGGAAATAACGGGTATGGACACGAACTAACAAGGAGCATGGAATGGTATCGGTAGCTATAATCGGCACGGGCAATATCTCGCGCCAGCACGTGGACGGGTTCCTGGCGTTCCCAGGGCGCTGCAGGATAACGCATTTAGTGGACATCGCGCCGGAAAAGGCGGCGGCCGTGAACGAAAGCCGCGGACTGAACGCCCGCGTCGCGGCGTCCCACAAGGAGATCCTCGACGATCCGGGGATCGACCTGGTAAGCATCTGCACCCCGCCCTTCTGCCACGCGGAAATAGCGATCGACTTTCTAAGGGCGGGAAAAAACGTGATCGTGGAAAAGCCCATGGCCGTTTCCCTGCAGGAATGCGACGCGATGATCGCCGCCCAGCGCGAAAGCGGCAAGCTGCTTTCGGTCATAGCCCAGAACCGCTTTAGGGATCCGGTCAACGGCCTAAAGAAGATCCTGGAATCCGGGCTTATCGGCAAGGTCGTCCACGCGCAGGTCGAATCCCTGTGGTGGCGGGGGCATTGCTACTACGACCTGTGGTGGCGCGGGACCTGGGAAAAAGAGGGCGGCGGCTGCACCCTTAACCACGCCGTGCACCACATCGACATGCTGTGCTGGATGCTCGGCCTTCCGGGCAGCGTAGGCGCGATGCTTAGCAACGCCGCCCACGACAACGCCGAGGTCGAGGACGTTTCCGTCGCGGTTCTTCGCTACGACGGCGGCATGTGCGCCAAGGGCGCGCTTGCCCAGATAACCAGTTCCGTAATCCACCACGGCGAGGAGCAGCAGATCGTGTTCCAGGGCGAAAAGGCCCGCGTTTCCGCGCCCTGGAAAGTCGCCGCCAACGTTTCCCAGCCCAACGGCTTCCCCGCCCCCGACCAGGACGAGACCCTGATCAAGCAGCTTAACGACCTGCGCGACGGCCTGCCCGGGCTTCCCCACGAGCTACACGCCGGGCAGATCGACGACGTGCTTCGCGCCCTGGAAACCGGCGGCGAGCCGGCGATCGGCGGAAAGGACGGCCGGGCGACCATCGAGCTTATAACGTCGATTTACAAGGCCGGAACCGAAGGCCGCACCATAGACCTTCCGATCAAAAACGACGACCCGTTCTACACCGCCCAGGGCTTTATGGAGCGCGTTCCCCGGTTCTACGAAAAGACATCCTCGGTTAGGGAACTGGGCGGGGACAATATCACCCTGGGGAACATGTAAGCGCCGGCGCACCTGTTTTCGCTCGTTTTTTTTGCTTAAGATCAAAATTTGGCCACAGGATCTTGCAAGACCCATATAAAGGGGGTATTATGAAAGCTCTACTTTATGCATCGCAATTGCGGCCTTTACGTTTGCGGAATGTGGCGTAACACTAGACTTACGAAGGAAGTTTTATGGCGATCTGTATGAAAGAAAGGGCTAAGCCCATCCGCAGGCGCAGTACCTATCTGCAGCGTACCTGGATGCTGTACGCCATGCTGATCCTGCCCATAGCTTTTTTCGTGGTGTTTCGCTACGTCCCCATGGGGAACATCGTGATTGCCTTCAAGAACTGGAACATTTTCCACCCGACAGTGTGGGACGCCGAATGGGTCGGGTTCCAGTGGTTCGAGCGGACGTTTCAGCACCCGGGCTTTGTCCCCGCCCTGCGGAACACCATCTGGCTCAACTTTCTGGATCTTATCTTTGGGTTTCCCGCGCCGATTATCCTTGCCATCCTGCTGAACGAGCTTGCCTTCAAGCGCTTCAAGAAGATTACCCAAACCATAGTTTACCTGCCGCACTTTATCTCCTGGATAATCATTTCCGGCATGGCGGCGGAGCTTTTCGCCCCGGGCAGGGGTGTCATAAACGTCCTGTTGGGAAGGCTGGACATGGGGCCGATACCATTCCTGTCCGCGCCGGGGCCCTGGGTGGCCACCTTCGTCGGCCTGGGCGTGTGGAGGGGCATGGGCTGGGGCACGATAATCTACCTGGCGGCGATCACCGGCATAAACTCGGAGCTGTACGAGGCGGCCGAGGTTGACGGCTGCGGCCGCTGGGGGAAGATCTGGAACGTCACCCTTCCGGGCTTGCGCCCCACGATAGTGGTTTTGCTGATTTTGAACCTGGGCTGGATGCTGGGCAGCGAGTTCGACCGTTACTGGGCGATGCTGAACCTGAACATAACCATGCTTCCGGTCGGGGACGTAATCGCCACGATGGTCTATCGAATAGGCATACTGGGGGGACAGCACTCCCTTACCGCGGCGATAGGGCTTTTCCAGTCGGTGGTCAGCGTCATCTTCCTGCTCACGGCCAACTTCCTCGCGAAAAGGCTCGGCGAGCGGGGCATCATGTAAGGGGGTGTTGGCATGGTTGTAAATTCGACCTCGAAAAAAGTCGGCGACTGGGTTGTGGTCGCCATTTGCATATTCGTGATACTGCTCTGCCTGCTTCCCATGCTGAACGTGCTAGCGCGTTCGCTTAGCGGGCGGCTCGCGCTGATACGCGGGCAGGTTTTGTTCTTTCCCGTGGACTTTACCATAGACAACTACCGGTTCGTCTTTACCGACGCGAACTTTATCCGGTCGATGGTCTGGACGACGGTTCTTACCGCCATCTTCACGGTGTTTTCGCTGCTCATGACGATCCTGTGCGCCTTTCCGATGATCTACGCGCTCAAGGGCAAGCGGATAATCAACATCTTCATCCTGTTTACCATGTACTTCAACGCCGGGATCATACCCACCTGGCTGCTCATGCGTAACCTGGGGCTTCTGAACAACCCGCTCGTGCTGATCCTGCCCGGGGCGATTTCCGTGTTCAACATGATCATCCTGCGCAGCTTTTTCTACAACGTGCCGGAAAGCCTTAGGGAATCCGCCGAGATAGACGGGGCGAACCCCTTTGTCGTTCTTACGCGCATCTACCTGCCCCTGTCCCTGCCGGTGCTTGCCACGCTGGCCCTGTTCTACGCGGTCGGCCGCTGGAACGGCTTCACCGACGCCCTGCTGTTCCTGCCGGCGGCCTCGCAGTGGCACCCCATACAGCTTCACCTGTTCAACATAATCAACAACATTACTGGGATTGAGGGGCAGGAGGGTCTGGCGACACAGTTCGAGGTCGCCAGCGAGGGGATGATGACCGCGGCGATTATGTTCGCCACGGTTCCGATTCTTCTGGTGTACCCGTGGCTGCAGCGCTACTTTATCGCCGGCGTTACCCTGGGCGCGGTAAAGGGGTAGCGCAAAGGTTTTGGTTATTGTTTTTCGGGGGCCATGTCCCCGGGGCAAGACATATTTTAGGCTAGGAGGATAGTGTATGAGGAAAAGCAGGTTTCTCTTTTTGGCAGCGGCGGCTTCACTGGTGTTTTCCGTGATGCTTACAGGCTGTCCCGCGCGCGAGGTTGGGGACAACGTTGTCCGGGTCGTGGTTTTCGACCGCGGCACCGACGGCGGCAGAACCAGCGCCGCCGACAACCAGTGGACGCAGTGGATCCAGGAAAGGGTCTACGCGGATCTCGGTCTTCAGGTCGTTTTCGAGGCCGTGTCCCGATGGACCGAGCATGACGTTCAGGTTACCCTGATGGCCGGCGGGAACCCGCCGGATCTGATGATGACCTGGGCTTCGGCCAACGTCGCCGAATGGGGCGAGCTGGGCGGTCTGTTTGACATGGCCCCCCACGTTGACACCTACCTTAGGGATGTCAGGGCCTTCCTGGGCCCCGACCACGCCATGCAGGGCAGGGATCTGATCTTTAGGGATCAGAACCAGCGAACCGGCCAGTTGTTCTCGGTGCCGATGATGCGCGCGAACACGGCCAGGCTTAACGTCTTTATGCGCCAGGACTGGCTGGACGCGCTGGGGCTGCCGGTTCCCACGACGCACGAGGAGTTCTTCGACACCCTTGTCGCGTTCAGGGACGCCACCGGCCTGCCCGGCGTCGCGCCCGGGGCTACCGTGGTGCCTTGGACGATGACCAGCGACGTGCGATGGCAGGCGGGTCAGATTATCGAGTCGTTTATCGACCCGAACCTGTCCGTGGAGGATCGCTGGGTCTATATCGTCACGGATCGCCACGCGCTTGTCCCCGGCTACAAGGAAGGCGTTCGCTTCATCAACAGGATGTACAACGCCGGGCTTATCGACCGGGACTTCTTTACGCATACCTCGGACGCGCCCATAAACAACCTGATTGCCAGCGGCGTCGTCGGGGCGTTTGGGCACAACTGGGACCAGGTTTTCCGCGTGGGCGAGGGGCTTACCACGAACCTTCAGCAGATTGTCCCCGGCGCGGGCTGGGTTGCCGTTGACGCGTTCCCCGGCACCAGGATATCCTACGACGCCACGGGTCTGGACATCTTTATCCCCAGGGCGGCGAGCAATCCCCGCGGGGCGATGCAGTACCTTAACTGGCTGGCCAGGGCGGAGAACTTCGGCTTCCTGCAGAGGGGGCCGGAGGGAATTGTCCACGAGATGGTTGAGGGCCTGCCCAGGATCAACCCGACGGCCGGCGGCGGCTGGATTCAGAACAGCCCCTGGAACATCGACCTTACCCCCCTGCAGAACGGCATTTTCCTTGGCGACGATACCGTCAGGATGATAGCCCTGGGCTTTTCCCCGCACCCCGAGTATCTGGTGATGCAGGCGCACAGGGTGGCCATGAGCAACGCGCGGCCGGATCCGGTCGTTCTTACCGCGCAGCCGCTGATTGCCGCCGGCCCGAGGGGCCCGGAACTGCAAACCCACATGAGCATCCTTTTGATAGAGGCCGTCAGGGCCGCGCCCGCGGACTTCGACAGCGTATGGGAAGCCGGCGTCGCAAACCTGATGACCCTTGGCGCACGGGAGGTTATCGAGGAAAGAAGGGCGAACTTTGTCGCGCCCTAACTCGATGACGTTTTCGTCTTGAGGGAAAGGCCGCCGGGGAAGCCGATTGCTTCCCCGGCGGTTTTTTTTGCCCATTGACTTTTCCCCGCCATCGTGGTATACAAAACCATGTCCGCTAGCGATCGAAGCAGCCGTATTTACGACTTTTGCCGTTTAGGGTACGGAAGAGAAATGATTTCGTATGAAAGCGTTCAGGATCGCACTCTGTCGCCAGTAGCGACATTTACCCCCCCCCCCCCCCCCCCCCCC
>WQRP01000011.1 GCA_009786675.1 Treponema sp.
AACCCGCGCATCGCCGTCGGTCGTGCCCTGGCCTCCGCGCTGCTCTACGCGCTTAAGCTTTCGGTGCTTTCCGCGCTCGCCGTGGTTCCGGTTCTTCTGCTTTCCCCCCTGCTGCTGGAAGCGTTCGCGGGCGGCGGGCGCCTGGTTTCCTTCGGCGTTCCCCTGGCGCTTAACGCCCTCGCGTTCGGGCTGCTGGGAACCGGGCTGCTGGTTGTGACCAGGGACAGACAGTTCGGGAACCTTGTCCGGGCGCTGCGGCGACGGAGGATCGCGAAGGGCTGAGGCTTCGCGTACGGAAACGCCCTTCGCCGGGCTTGCGCTTTTCCGTCGGCATGGTATGCTTAATCTATGAGCAGCAGACCCGCAGTCGTCGGGTTTCTTTCGGTTTTCCTCCTGGCATCCTGCCTTGGCGCGGAGCCGGAGGTCTACGTCGAAAAGCCGCCTGCCCCGGAACCGACAATCCACACCTTTACCCTGGTGGCGGCCGGGGACAACCTGTTCCACGACGTCCTGTTCCGCAGATCCCCGGAGGGCGACTTCAGCCACTTCGTCTCGTACTATCTCCCCATAATGTCGATCATCCAGGCCGCGGACATCGCCTTCGTCAACCAGGAGACGGTTTTCGCGGGCGAGGAGGTCGGCTTTTCCAGTTGGCCGCTGTTCAACACGCCGTCGGAGGCCGGGCTCGCCCTTATAGAGACGGGCTTCAACGTGGTAAACCACGCCAACAACCACGCGATGGACATGGGCGAGCGCGGCGCGGTTTACACCCTGGACTTCTGGGACGCGCATCCAGGGATAACGCTTATCGGCCTGTACGGTTCGCAGGAGACCCGCGACGCCTTTACCATTACCGAGGCGAACGGCATCAGCGTGGGATGGCTTACCTACACCTACGGCCTGAACGGAATGCCCCTGCCCAGGGATCGCCCCTACATGGTGCCGCTGATCGACCGCGAGGTCATGGAAAGGGAAATCACCGGGCTGCGCCCCCTGGTCGATTTCCTTATAGTGTCCATGCACTGGGGCTACGANTACGTGCATTCGCCCAACGCCGAGCAGGTGNAGCTTGCCGAGCTGATGGCCGGGCTCAACGTCGACTTGGTGATTGGCCACCATCCCCACGTCCTGCAGCCGATGGTTTTCCTGCCCAGGGGCGACGGCGGCGAGACTCTGGTCGTTTACTCCCTGGGCAACTTCCTTTCCGCGCAGCACGACAACAACACCCTGCTCGGCGGGCTTCTGTACCTGGAGGCGCAGAAAAAAGTCGAGTGGCACGGAGCGAGGCACATTTCGATCGAACGGGCGGGGATAATCCCGGTGGTAACCCATTACGAGCTTGGCTTCATAAATTTCCGCGTCTATCCCCTTTTCGAGTACACCGAGGAACTCGCGGCCAGGCACAGGAACAGGGCCCGCGTGGATCTGGGCCGCCAGAACATCAGCGTGGATTATTTTTACGAGCTGGCCAGGCGGGTGCTGGGGGACGCGCTTATCGACTACAACCCCTTCGCGCGAGACTGCCGCGACGATGTGGACGACAGCTACCTCGACTGATTTGACCCCTATAGCTCCAGCCGCCAGGACAGCGTGTAGTCCGGCTTGCCGGGCATCTCCGGCCAGGCAAGCCTGGCGCCCAGGCGTCCGCGCCTAAAGCGGATCGCGACGCTGACGGATCCGTCAAGTTTTCCCTCCCCAACGGAGCGCGCCTCGTAGTGCAACCTTGTCGAAAGCTGGAGAATCCCGGGCGACCACCTAAGCTCGCAGCCCACCCTGAGCGAGTCGAATTCCCTGCCGTCCGCCGGAAAAAACGGGTGCGGCGAGGGAACCCCGTCCGTCGAACCCAGGCCCCGCAACGAGCAGTAAAGGCTTATCCCCAAGGGACTGGGGCCCGACCTTCCGGAGGGCGGCAACAGAATCCTGGGCAACGGTACCGGGGGCGGGTTCAGCGAGAGGCCGAGCGTTCCGTCGACGCCGTCCCGGATCCTCCCAGGGTTCGACGCGTCCCTGTGGGCGTCTAGCGACACGCGGCTTAGCCGCAGGGGGAACGCGCCGGCGGGGGGGGTCGGAAAACGGTAGGAAACGCCGGAGGATCCCCGGTCGAAGGGGGCGTCCAGGGCGGGGGCGCGAAGGCTCGTCTCGGCGCGGAACAGACCGCCGCGCGGCCCCCTCCTCTCGATTCTTCCCGCGACCCTTAAGCCGCCCCCATGAGCCACGCCCCCCCTGCCGACGTAGCGTTCCCCCATGCCCTCCGCCGCCAGGGACAGCGACCACCGGCCGGGAAAGGGAAGGCGAATCGCCGCGTTGCCGTAAAGGCCGTCGCCGTAGCCGAAGGTCGAGGACAGGGCCAGGTCCGAGGCAAACAGGAAAAAGGGCGTGGCAATCCCAAGCGAGGCCGCCCAAAGACGGAAGTCCCTGTCGGGCAAGGAGGGGGACTCGCTGAACCAAGTAGGGCTTTCCCTGGCCCCAAGCCGCGTCCCCGTAAAGAAGCCCTCCAGGGAAACGGCGGCCGACCCTACGGAGGCCTCCAGCCCGCCGGAGAACGCAGGCCAAAGATCCCCCTCGACGGCGACCTGGGCCGAGGCGAAGCCCCTCAGCGAAACCCCCGGCAGGGTTCCGCCCACCCCGGAAAGCGCGAGGCGCGGGCCGGACAGGCGCAGGTACGCCTCTGGAGTTCCGGTCGAGGAGACCGCCGTCCTAAGGTCCGCCCTAGTCGGCCTACGGATTTCGGCGTAAGGCACCGCGCGGGACCAGGGGCCGCGCAGGCGGGAGGGAAGCCCCTGCTCCTGGAGCACCCCGTACAGCGCCTTGGATCCGGTCGCCCCGTGGTACAGCCCGAGCGAGGCCGCGACGCCTGGCCCCTGCGAGAAGCCCTCCCAAGCGCCCCCGTCCCCAAACTCCAGGGGTCTCCTGTCTAGGACCTGCGCCCTAAGGGACAGCCCCTGCCAGGCAAGGCCAAGATCCCCGCGGTTGTGCAGGGTCTCGCCCCGCTCCCAGGAACCCGCCCAGAGCAGGCCGAACCGAGGGATCCCCGGGAAACCGTCCGCCGGCAGGACGGGGACGGGTTGGGCGAGCGCCGCGGCGCACAGCCAGGCGGCGAGGAAAAAATGTCTCATACCCTAATTAAGGCGCGGAATCGCGCGGCGCTTTAGCCGGCCGGGAATTTTTCCGCAGAAACGCCCGCCGGGTGTTCAGACCGCCGGCCACCGTTTATACTCAAAGCAATGGACGCCCAAGGTTTCGTGTCCGACATATACCTTCCGCGGATGCTTCACGCGCTCGTCGTCAGATCTCCGGTCGCCAGGGGCAGGCTCGTGTCCATAGAGTGCCCCCAGCTTCCGGAGGACCACGTGCTGCTCACCGCCGAGGACATCCCCGGGGAGAACGGCCTAGCGGATTCCCGCGTCCCGGTGCTCGCCGGCGGGGAGCTGTCCTACATAGGCGAGCCGGTGGCCCTTCTGCTGGGGCCTGACAGGGACGGCCTGGAAAAAATCGCGCGCGACTGCAAGGTCGTCGCCGAGGAGGACGAGCCGGTCTTTTCGACGGCCGACGCCGCCGGCGCGGGAGCCCGGACGGTCGCGGCAAGGCGGGAAATTCGCGTGGGGGATCCGGAGGCGGCCTTCGCCGGCGCGGCGTCCACCGTCAAAAGCGACTACGAGACCGGCATCCAGGAGCACTGGTACCCCGAGCCCTGCGGGGCCGTCGCCTGGACGGAACCGGAAGCCGATCCGGAACGGGCGGAAGGCCAGCCAAGGCTTGTCGTGCGAACCGCGACCCAGTGGCCCTTTCACGTAAGGCGTTCCGTCGCCCGCGTCCTTGGCGACGCGGCCGTCCGCGTGGAGCCCTGCGCCGTGGACCCCAGCCTGGACGGCAAGCTGTGGTACCCCTCGCTCGTCTCGTGCCACGCCGCGCTCGGGGCCCTGATCACCGGCAGGCCGGTGCGGATGGTGCTCTCCAGGAAGGAGGACTTTTGCTTTTCGCCGAAGCGCTTCGGCGCGAGCATAAGCGTGTCCAGCGCGTTCGACGAAAAGGGGGAGCTTGTCGGTACCATGGTCGAGGCCTCGGCCAACATGGGCGCTTACGGCGTGGGCGCGGCGGAGGCGCTCGACCAGCTATGCCTGGGATGCCTGGGGATCCACTCGGCCAGGAACGCGGGCTTCACCGGCACGGCTTACATGACGAACATCCCCCCGCAGGGGCATTTCGCCGGCCTCGGCCTGGCGCAGGGATCCTTCGCGATGGAGCGCCACGTCTCGCTGGTCGCCGACGGCCGAAGGCAGGATCCGGCGGAATGGCGAAGGGAGAATTTCCCCAAGGCCGGCACCCTTTCCCCCGGCCTGCCGATAGCGGACGCGATCCCCTGGGAGCGGCTTGTCGACGCCGCCAGGGACATGAGCGACTACAGCCGCAAGTGGGCGTCCTACGAGCTTCTCCGGCGCAAAAGGGGGGAGCAGCCCCCTCAGGACGATTCCCCCCGGGCCGAGGGCCTGCGCGGCATAGGCATAGCCCTTGGCTACCAGGGAAACGGCCCCCTGCACCCCGGCCCGGACGGCGGCGGCTACGGCGTGGAGCTGACCCTGGAAAAGGACGGATCGCTGGAGATAAAAACCGGAATGCCCGGCGCCTCCGGCCGCACGGCATGGTCGGACATCGCCCTGGGCATCCTGGGGGTGGAGGCGGGAAACGTGCGCGTAAACGGCGAGATCGACGAGGAGCCCGGGGATCCCGCGCCCGGGGCCCTGGAATCGGGCCCGGCGACCATGTCGCGCAAGACCACCGCCCTTGCCGAGCTGGTCGAGCGGGCGTGCCTTGCCATCCAGGCGCTGCGCTTCCGCGATCCCCTGCCCATAAGCGCCAGGGAAACCGCCGCCCCCCTGGAAGACCCGGAGTGGACCGGGCGTTTCCCCCTCCCCCAGGGATCCCCGGACCGCGCCGGCTTCCTGCGGCCCGGATCCGCGGCGGCGGTGGTGGAGGTCGAGCTGGACCCGGTCGAGTACCTCCCGAAAATCCGGGGCGTGTGGCTGGCCGTGGACGGCGGCAGGGTGTTCCAGGAGGACAGGGCCCGCAGGAGCCTAAAGCTTTCCGTGGTGCAGGCCCTGGGCTGGGCCTGCCGCGAGCAGCCGGCCTACGTTTCCGGCCGCGTCCCCGAGGACTGTTTCGACGGCTTCGACATCGCCGGCGCGTCGGAAATACCCCCCGTCGAGATCGGCTTCGTCCGGGATTCCTCGGAAAAACCCAAGGGAATAGGGGACCTGCCCTTCGCCTGCGTCCCGGCCGCGTACCTTCAGGCGGTCTCCCAGATGATGGACAGGCATTTCCGCTCCATACCGCTTAAAACCCTGTACGCGGACGCGGCCGGGGGAAAGGAAGGGGACGCCCAGTGAACGTTGGATTTATCCTGAACGGCGAGGACGTGGTGGTCCGCTGCCCGGCCATGGCGCGGCTTATCGACATACTTCGCGCGGACTTCGGCCTTATGGGCACGAAGTCCGGGTGCCTTGCGGGAAAGTGCGGCCTTTGCACCGTGATATTCAACGGCAGCGTATGCCCGGCCTGCCTTATCCCGGCATTCAGGCTGCAGAAAAGCGAGGTCATCACCATGGAAGGGTTTTCCCTTACCGACGAGTACCAGGACATCGAAAGCGGCTTCGCCGAGGCGGGGCTTGACGACTGCGGGTACTGCAGGACCGGCAAGACGCTGATCGCCGGGGCGCTCCTGGGCAGAAGCAAGCGCCCGTCGCGGGACGAGATCCTGCGGACCGTCGACGGGATAAGGTGCCGCTGCACGGATCCGGAAAGGCTGGTCGAGGGCATAGAAAAGGCCCTGGAAACGAAAATGCGGAGGCTCTATGGCAGGCCTTCCTGAACCGGTCCTTTCCCCGGAAACCTACGCCGAGCTTTTCGCCGACTGGGGCCGCCACCCGGACGCCCTGCCCTTCGCCGGCGGCACCGCCCTGATCCGCGGGCGCCCGGCGCCCGGCGCAATCCTTTCGCTGGACAAAATCGAGGAGATGCGAAGGATAAACCGCTCCGAGCGCTACCTGGAGATAGGGGCGATGGTCAAGCTGAGCAGGATCATCGAGCTCAGGAAATTCGGCCCCGGCGTCCTCGTGCACTGCATCCGAAACATAGCCGGGCCGCAGATCCGCAACATGGCGACCATAGGGGGGAACGTCTGCGGCCACCTGGACAGCGTCGCGGCCTTTACCGCCCTGGACGCGCAGTACGAGCTTAGAAGCGCCCAGTCCTCCAGGTGGATCACGGCGGCGCGCTTCTCGCCCGGCCCCGGCCCGGGCGCTCTGGGGCAGGGGGAGATCCTAAGCAGGATTAGGGTGCCGCTGGACAACTGGGACTACTCGGCGTACAAGAAGTTCGCCGGCCGGAACGCGGTCTTTCTGGCCAGGGCCCAGAAAAACGTGCTGGCCGACATCAGGATCATCTGCAAGGCCGCCGACAGGATATGGCGGGACAGGGACAGCGAGATGTTCCTTGCCGGAAAGCGGCTCCCCCTCCCCCGCCGCACCGCCGCCGCCTTCGTCGGCCGCTGGGAAGCCTTCCTGCGGGGGGCGGGGAACATGGACGAACCGTCGAGAAGGGAATTCGTCAACTTTATCGACGCGAACGTGGACAACCTGGTGGAGTAGCCGCGCCGGCTACTCCGGGCGCGAATCCGCAGCTTCCTGGTGTTTTTTCAGCGACGTGACGAGGGACAGGGCTATCTTACGGTAGTCTGGCTTTAGCTGCTCCGCGACGCGAGCCGTTTTGCGGGTTTCCAGCGAAAGACGCATGGGATAGAGGTTTTCCGGGGCGTCGGAGCCGGTTACCAGGTACTCGACGGTCACGCCCAAGACGCGGGCGATGCGGACGGCCACGTCGGCGGCGGGCATCCTGCCGCGGACGCTCAGGTAATTGTCGATCGTGTGTTTCTTTATGCCAGTTCTGGCGGCCAGTTCCTTTACAAGGATCCCGGAACAGTACAGCTCCGCCTTTAGATTTTCCCTGAAACCCATATCCCGACAGGATATGCCGAAAAGCATATCTGTCTATTGATTTTTTGCTTTTTGTGGTATATCCTGTATCCGATATGCTGATAAGCCAAACTTATGAACGAAACACCGCCGAGACCGGCAAACCAAAGGAGACACAATGAAGAAATTTTTGCTCATACTGGCATGTGCCCTGGCGCTCGGAGCCAAAGCCGCGGAAGCCCAGACGGCAAGGCTTGGAGACGCGATACGGAACGCGGCGGAGGAGCTTTCCGCCGGCATGGCTCCGGACACAAGGATCGCCGTCATTTCCATGCGGGCCGATTCCGCCAGGATGTCGAACCACCTAATCGACGAGATGATCATGGCGTTCGTGAACACGCAGAGGGTTCTGGTTGTAAACAGGGCGCAGCTTGACCTAATCGCGGCGGAGATGCATCTGGCCATCGACGGACTGATCGACGACGCGACGGCGCAGTCAATCGGAAGGCTCGCCGGCGTCCAGTTTATTTACACCGGCGCGTTCGAGCCCTTCGGCAACATCTACCGCCTGCGGATCCAGGCCATCGAGGTCGAGACCGCGATTATCCGGCGCATCCACACCGCGAATGTCTGGAACGACGCCGTGGTCTCGACCCTGCTGGGCACGGCCGGAAGGGATCCGTCAAGGCGGGGACCCCGGGAGACCCGAGCACCGCGGGAGCCCCGCGATCCGGACAACCCCAGGGTGAACTGGCTTTCGGCCGAGGTTTCCTATACTCTTAATACCCCTTCTGAGGTTTGGCCGGGCCTTGGTTTCGGCCTTCATTATGAACGGGATTTAAACGAGCTATTTTCGATAGGCGCACTTCTTCTGTACAATGTTCCCTTTGAGTTTGGGGCTCTGGTAACCGCCCGTTTTTTCCTGCCCGGCTCCCCGTTTTATCTAGAGGCCGGGGTGGGAGCCGGTTTTAACCAACACTGGTGGGACTGGGTGGGGGCGATGCTATCCCTGGGTGCCGGCGCGCGGCTCGGCGGGCGGACGGGCGGTTTTTTCGCTAACCCGTTCGTCAGCGTTTTTCCCTTGGCGCCCGAATCCGCAAGTTTCCGCTTCTCTAGGGTCGGCGTCCGGGCGGGCTGGGTCTGGTAAGCGGGGCTTAGAAACGCCCGGATACGCGCCGCGAAGCCCGCCGGGCTTTTCCGCGCAGGGGCGCAACTGCCTATTGAAACACTATCCGCCCTGTGGTACACTTACCTGACAAAAAAAGCGGGGGGGCGCAATGACCGTAGCACAGGCGATTTCATTACTGGACGGGCAGTTCTACTGCGGCGAGCATCAGGCCGGCATAGAGGTATCCTCGGCATGTGGGGCCGATCTTATGAGCGACGTCATGGCCTTCGTCAAGGATCGCGTTATCCTGCTGACGGGGCTGGTAAACCCGCAGGTCATAAGGACCGCCGCGCTGCTGGACATCCACGCCGTCATTTTCGTCCGCGGCAAGACCCCAAGCCGCGACATGATCGACATGGCCCAGGAATCGGACATAATCCTCGCGGGCACCAAGCACCCGATGTTCATATCCTGCGGCAAGCTTTACGAGGCCGGCCTGAAGGAAGGCGGCACCAGGGCGATTTAAGGCCTACATCCTAAACTCGGAACCCAGGTACACCTCGCGGACCATCTCGTTGGCAAGAATCGTGTCGCGATCCCCGCGCGCCACTATGGAACCCTCGGCGATTATGAAGGCCTCGGTGGTTATTTCCAGGGTGTCCCGGACGTTGTGGTCGGTAATCAGGATGCCGATGCCCTTTTCCGCCAGGCGGCGGATAATCTGCTTGATCTCGAAGACGGCGATGGGGTCAATCCCGGCGAAGGGCTCGTCCAGCAGGAGGAACTTAGGCTCGGTGGCAAGGGCGCGGGCTATCTCTGTGCGCCGCCGCTCGCCGCCGGAAAGCGTCAAGCCCAGCTGCTTGCGGATCCTGTCTATCCCGAATTCGCCCAGAAGCTCCTCCAGCCGTTTCCTTTTGGCGTCCTTGTCGATGTCGCGGCGGCTTTCAAGGATTGCCCAGATGTTCTGCTCCACGGTCAGCTTGCGGAATATCGAGGCCTCCTGCGGCAGGTAGGCAATGCCCATCCGGGCGCGGCGAAACATCGGCATGGCGGTGATGTCGGTGTCGTTCATGTGGACGTAGCCGCCGTTCGGCTTGTAGAAGCCGACTATCATGTAGAAGATCGTCGTCTTTCCCGCGCCGTTCGGCCCCAGAAGACCCGCGACCTCGCCGTTGTACATCGTAAAGTTGACGCCGCGGACGACCTCCTTTTTGCCGAAGCGCTTGCGTATGCCCGTCACGCCCAGGGTGTGCCTTTCCGGGGCGACCGAGCCCTCCGGCCGTTCGGCGGCAGGGGCGTCCTCGACGGTCGGATCGTCGTCGTTTTCCGTCGCGGCCACTAGTTTCTTATCGTCCCGGAGACCGCGCCTTCCATGATTACGTCGTTGGTTTCAAGGTCAACCCGTATCCTGTCCGCCCGGAACTCGTCGTCGCCCCTAAAGACCACCGGAAAACCGGAAAGATCCAGCAACTGCTCGGTGCGGCGGTAGACGGCGTGCTCGGCGCGGCTGACCATGTCGTCCTGGAAAAGGCGCACCGAAATCTGGAGCACCGTTATCTCGGTCTCCTCGTCGAACTCTATGAAGTTGCCCTTCGCGACGACCTCGTTTTCCCTGTCCTCGAGCGTCGCGTTGCCCTCCAGCCTGGCGATTCTGCGATCCCGGTCGTAACGGATCCTGTCCGCGCGGAAAACGATGTTTCGTTCGGTTTCCATGCCCCAGACGTCGCCTATGCTGTCGATAAACTGGTTGTTGTCCCCGGAAATCTCGATACGGTTGGCCCGAAGCAGCATGTTGTCCGCGTGGACCTCGGCGTTGCCGGCCAAAATCGTGACCTCCCTGCCCAGGGCCCTGGTGCCGGACATCCTGTCCGCCCTGAAAGTGAAAGTGTCGGCCCCCGCGCCGGCGACGCCAAAGGCGACGGCAAGGGACAGGGCAAGCACAAACCTGTAAACGCTCATTCGACCGTTCCTCCTTCAAGAATGTCCGCGAAATAGTAGGGATCGTCCGCCGCGCCGTAATCCTCGTCCTCGTCATCCTCGTGGACGTAGGTGCCGACCACGAAGCCGGAAAACTCCCAGGTACGCTGCCGCGCGTCGGCGCGGAACCCCACGCCGGAGAAAGCTGTGCCGTCGTCCCTGGAAATCTGGACCTCGTCCTCGTCCCCCCCAAGGAGGATCCGCGTGGCGTCCCTCCATTCAAGCCGCCAGGTCTCTATCGCGATCTCCTCGGATTCGACCTCCAGCCGAACGCCGTCCGTCATAAAAATGTCCAGGGAATCCAGTTCCACCGAGGCGCTGCCCGCCCTTCCGAAGGCGCTGACGTCGCCCTGCTCGAACTGCTCGAATGAAAAGTTCCGCAGTTCCATGACCTGGCGATCCTCGAAACGCTCCGCCCGCTCGGCAAGGAACCGCGCCTGGATGTCCGAGGATCTGACGCGCACGTACTCGACGTTTTCCATTACGATGTCGGGCATGTCCCTGTCGGAAATGCCCGTCCTGTCGCCGTAGTCGAAGGAACACCCAGCCAACAGCACGACGGCAAGCAGGGAAAGCCCGCGCAAAAACGGAACCGGGGAAACGAAAGGCCTATTGTCCAGTTTGCTCCTCCTGCCTGCTATTTACCCTTAAAACTAAAATCCCTGGCCGCGGTAACAAAATCCCTGAAAAGAGGGGCCGCCGCCGTCGGCTTCGACTTGAACTCCGGGTGGAACTGCACGCCCACGCCCCAGGGATGGTCCGGCCACTCGACGCACTCCACCAGGCCGCCGTCCGGGGTAAGCGCGGCGATTTTAAGGCCGGACGCGCTAATCTCGCCGCGGAACCTGTTGGAAAACTCGTACCGGTGCCTGTGGCGCTCCCACAGGCGCACCAGGCCGGACGCGCCAGGCACGCCGTAGGCGGCGGAGACGCGGGTCCCGGGTTCCGCGACGGCCTCGCTCAGGCCCAGGCGCATGGTCCCGCCGTAGTTTTCCACGCCTTCCAGCTCCTCCAGAAGGGCAATAACCGGATGCCCCGTGTCCTTGCTGAACTCGGACGAATCCGCGTCCGCCCAGCCAATCACGTTCCGGCACCACTCGATCACCATGACCTGCATTCCCAGGCAGATCCCTAGGCAGGGAACCCTGTTCGTCCGCGCCCAGGCGGCCACTTTTATCATGCCCCCGATCCCGCGCTCGCCGAAACCGCCAGGAATCAGAATCCCGTCCACAAGCGGGGCGCCGTCGGCGGACAGCCCGGGAACGGCGCCCAGGTCGGAGGAATCGATCTTGACGACCTCGACCTCGACCCCGCATTCCACGCCGGCGTGGAAAAGCGCCTCGTACACGGACTTGTAGGCGTCGTGCAGTTCCATGTACTTGCCCACGACCCCTACGCGGACCCTGCCCTTCCGCGCGGCGAAGCGCTCCATCATCGATTCCCAGGGCTTCAGGTTCGAGTGGCGGAATTCCACGCCCATTTTCTTAAGCACCACCTGGTCCAGCCCCTGCCCGAAGAACATAAGGGGTATCTCGTACATTGTAGTGTCGATATCCTTGGAAGTAAACACCGCGTCCGGATCCACGTTGGTAAACAGGGCGAGCTTCCTGCGGTTGTCCTCGTCCAGCATCCTGGGGGCGCGGCAAATCAGCACGTCCGGCTGGAGCCCCATCCCCTGCATGGCCTTGACCGAGTGCTGGGACGGCTTGGTCTTGAGCTCGCCGCCCGAGACCTCGGTTATAAGTGTAAGGTGGACGGAGATGGCGTTTTTCCTGCCGCGCTCGTGGATTATCTGCCGCGCCGCCTCCAGGAAGGGTATCGACTCGATGTCGCCCACCGTGCCGCCGATCTCCACGATAACCACGTCGGTGTCCACGTCCTCGTCGGCGACGGCCATTATCCGCCGCTTTATCTCGTCGGTTATATGGGGGATTACCTGGACGCACTTGCCCAGGTACCGCCCCTCCCTTTCCTGCTCCAGAACCGACTGGTAGACCTGGCCGGCCGTCATGGAATTCGCCCTGGTCAGGCGGCCCTTGGTAAAACGGGCGTAGTTGCCAAGATCAAGGTCGGTTTCCGCGCCGTCGTCGGTGACGTAGACCTCGCCGTGCTCGAAGGGGCTCATGGTCCCGGCGTCCAGGTTGATGTAGGGATCGCATTTCATCATGCGGACGTTCAGTCCCCGAGCCTCCAGCAGGGCACCCAGGGACGAGGCCGAAACGCCCTTCCCCAGGCCGGAACACACGCCGCCGGAGACAAAAACAAACTTTTTCATGTTTTGTTAGTATGGCGGTTTTGCCGGTGATATTCAAGGGAGGAAACCGGGAGAGCCCAGCGTCCCCTTGGCAAATACCCTGTCAAGCCCTCGGCGTGGCTACTGCTCCCCCCAAACCCGCATCGAGCCGTCCCTGCCAAGGGCCACGGTGTGGTTGGATCCGGCGGACACCGCCGCCCAGTTTGCCCCCGCTCCTACCCGGCCGGGGTGCAGGCGGCTTATCCTCAGTTCGTCGCCCAGCCCGCCGTACCATCCCCAGGCCCACAAGGTGCCGTCGGCCCTGACGGCCACGGTGCGACCCTCGCCTGCGGAAGCCGATGCCCAGTTTGTCGCCGCGCCTATGCGGACGGGGGTATGGCGGTTGGTCGCCGTGCCGTCGCCCAGGCCGCCGTCACCGTTCCATCCCCAGGCCCACAACGAGCCGTCGCGGGCGATGGCCACGGTATGATCCCAGCCGGCGGAGGCCGAAGCCCAGTTTGCCCCGGCGTCCACCCGGACGGGCGCGTGCCGGTCGGTCGTCGTGCCGTCGCCCAGCTGTCCCTGGCCGTTTCCGCCCCAGGCCCAAAGAGTGCCGTCCGCCCTGACGGCCACGGTGTGGTCCCAGCCGGCGGACACGGAGAGCCAGTTCGCCGCGGCACCTACCCGGAGGGGGGCGAAACGATCTGTCGTGGTGCCGTCGCCTAGCTGGCCGTACCAGTTTCTCCCCCAGACCCACAGGGAGCCGTCCCTTCTGACGGCGGCGGTGTGCCCAACCCCGGCGGAGGCCGAGGCCCAGTTCGTGGCGTTCCCTATGCGCACGGGGGCAAGGCGGCGGCTCGTGGTTCCGTCCCCAAGCTGGCCCTCCCAGTTGCGTCCCCAGGCCCACAGGGTACCGTCCCTTCTGACGGCAACGGTGTGCCCAACCCCGGCGGACACCGAGGCCCAGTTCGCGGCGTTCCCTATGCGGACGGGAGCCGGGCGGGCGGTTGTGGTGCCGTCGCCCAACTGGCCGTAACAGTTACGCCCCCAGGCCCAAAGCGTGCCGTCCATGCCTATGGCCACGGTATGATTCGATCCGGCGGACACATTCCCCGCCCCGGGCATTGCAAGCGCGGTCGTCGCCAGCGCGGCAACCCACAGAAAGGCCGCGGCGCAGGTTCCTGAAAAGTTTTTCACGATACCTCCCTACCCTTTTCTATAGTATCGGCTTTCCGGGCCGTTTTTCCTTTCCCTTGACGATCGATGGGCAGTTTGATATGCTGGCGTAGGTTAAACGTAACCGAACAAACTATTTTTGTAGGAGGAACGAGTATGTTCAAAAAACTGGCCGGCCTTGCCTTGGCTGTCGTTATACTGTTTGCCTTGGCTTCCTGTGCCGACGACGCCGCCCCCGACGGGTGGAGGATTGGTATTATAACCGGCACGGTGTCCCAGGGGGAAGAGGAGTATCTGGCCGCGGTCATGATGCAGGAGAGGTTCGGATCCGACCGGATTATCAGGACGACGTATCCCGATAACTTCGGCGCGGAAATGGAAGTGACCATCGCCAACACGCTGGCCCTGGCTGACGCCGGCGCCAGGGCGATCGTGTTCCTGCAGGCCGTCCCGGGCACAATCGCGGCAATCCAGGCCACGCGCGAGCTGTTCGGCGAGGATATCTTCTTCTTCGTCGGCGTAACCCACGAGCCCCCGGCCGAGGTCGCCGTCCACGCCGACATCGCCATGCTTTCCGACGATCTGTCCATGGGCAGGGTCATCGTGGAGCAGGCCTACGCCATGGGCGCGGACACTTTCGCCCACATTTCCTTCCCGCGCCACTTGGGGATGGAAAACATCGCGGCCAGGCGCGCCCTGCTTATGCAGACCGCCGCCGAAAAGGGCCTTGGCTGGGTCGAGCTGACCGCGCCGGATCCCATGGCCGAGGGCGTTGCCCAGACGCAGATGTTCATCCTGGAAAACGTGCCCCGCTGGGTCGCGGAACACGGCCAGAACACGGCCTTTTTCTCCACCAACTGCGGTATGCAGGAGCCCCTGATCACCCAGATCGCGGCCCACGGCGGGCTTTATCCCCTGCAGTGCTGCCCCAGCCCCTTCCACGCGCTTCCGGCGGCCTTTAACGTCTCGATGGAAGGGCGCGAGGGCGACGTCGAGTTNCTTCTGTCCCAGCTTACCGACGCCGTNGCGGCCGCGGGCGGCACCGGGCGGTTCTCCACCTGGCCCATCCCCATCAACATGCTTTTGGTCGAGGTNGGCGTGCTTTATTCCATCGAGTACCTTGAGGGGCGCGTCGGCCGGCACGACCGNGCGGCGCTGACCCGGATTATCAACGAGGTGGCGGGTCGTTTCGACGCCTCGGTGGAGCTTAGCAACTGGCCGGTCGGCGACGGCAGGTATCTGGAAAATTTCTACAGGGTACTTTCGGACTTTGTCACGTTCTAACTCCCTGTTTGCGGCAACGGTGCGCTAGGGCACCAATATTGGAACAAACCGTCCGGACAGCCGGGCGGTTTGTTTCGTAAAAAAGGGATATCAGCTTGCAGAACGAATGCGTATTGGAAATGCTGGGCATACGCAAGGCGTACAACGGGAACGCCGTGCTCAACGACGTGTCCGTCTCGGTAAAACCGGGCGAGATTCACGCGCTTCTGGGCGAAAACGGGGCCGGGAAATCCACGCTGATGAACATCCTGTTCGGGATGACGGTAATCCGAGACACGGGCGGCTTCGAGGGCGTCGTAAGGGTCTGTGGGCAGGAGGTGAATTTCGGCTCGCCAACCGACGCCCTGGCCGCCGGCATAGGCATGGTCCACCAGGAGTTCATGCTGATCCCCGGGTTCACGATCACGGAAAACATAAAGCTTGGCCGGGAGGACACCAAGCCCACGGTGCTCAGCCGCGTTTTCGGCAAAAGCCTGGAACGCCTGGACGCGGAGAAGATGGCCGGGGACGCGCGGAGATCCCTGGACGCCATCGGCATGGGCATAGAGGAGCACGTCCGGGTGGCCGGCCTGCCCGTTGGGTACATGCAGTTCGTCGAAATCGCCAGGGAAATCGACAAGCTCAACATCAGGCTTCTTGTGTTCGACGAGCCCACCGCCGTGCTTACCGAGGACGAGGCGTCCCAGCTTTTGGGGGTGATGGACGCCATCGCGAAAAAGGGCATCGCCATCATGTTTATCACCCACCGCCTCTCGGAGGTTATGCGGACGGCGCACCGCATGACGATACTCCGCGACGGCGAGCTGGTGGCGTCGAAGGCGGTCGCCGAGACCAGCATAGTGGAAATAGCGCAACTGATGGTCGGGCGGCCGATAAGCAAGCTGGCGTCGGCCAAGGGGCCGGCGCTGGAGGGTGCCCCGGTCGCGGTCAGCGTAAGGGACCTGCACGTCGAGATGCCCGGGGAGACGGTCAGGGGCGTAAGCTTCGACGTTCGCCGGGGCGAGATCTTCGGCATCGGCGGGATGGCCGGGCAGGGCAAGGTCGGCATAGCCAACGGGATCGGCGGGCTGTTTCCGGCCCACGGCGAGGTCGAGGTGCTCGGGGAGCCGCTCGACCTTTCCAGGCTGGGGGACGCCCTGGACAAGAAAGTTGCCTTCGTCTCGGAGGACCGGCGCGGGATCGGGCTTTTGCTGGACGAAAGCATTGCCTATAACATAATGTTCCGCGTCATGGCCACGAGGCATGGCTTCCTTAGAAGGTTCCTGTTCATGAATCTGCTGAACCTTGGCGAGACGCGGCGGCACGCCGAGAAGATGATAGGCCTTCTGGACATCCGCTGCCGAAGCTGGCGGCAAAAGGCCGGCACCCTGTCCGGCGGGAACCAGCAAAAGGTCTGCCTGGCCTCGGCCCTGACGATGAACCCCCGGGTGCTCGTCGTTTCCGAGCCCACCCGGGGTATCGACATCGGGGCGAAGGAACTTATTTTGAACTATCTGTCGAAACTGCGTAACGAAGAGGGCCTTACCATTATTATGATCAGTAGCGAGTTGGCCGAGCTGCGGAGCCTGTGCGACCGCGTCGCCATAGTGTCGGACGGNAGGATTGCGAACATCCTGCCCCCGGACGCCCCCGACGCGGAATTTGGCNTGGCAATGAGCGCGGTCGTCGGCGAGAAGTAGGGATGGTGTAAAAAATGGGTATAGCAATGGGCGCCGGGGATCAGGCGATCCACCGGCGAATCGTGAAAAAGATTCTGGCGGACTTCGGCCTGCCCCGCATAATAATACTTGCGCTTTTTGTCCTGCTGTTCGTCCTGGCGGGCATTTACAGCATGGATCTCCCCTCGTTTTTCGGGGACGTTTTGCGCCGCTGGGGGATGTTCGGAATCCTGGTTCTCGCCATGGTTCCGGGCATACAGAGCGGCATAGGCCCCAACTTCGGCGTTACCGTCGGCATCGTCGGCGGCCTGCTCGGGGCCGTGCTTAGCATCGAAATGAACCACGCCGGCGTCCTGGACTTTATCGCCAACCCGGCCCTGCACTCCGTGGTGTTGGCCCTGGTCGCCATCGTGATCGGCGGAACCCTGGGCGCGGGCATGGGCGTTCTTTACGGGATGCTGCTGAACAGGGTAAAGGGAAGCGAGATGGCCGTTTCCGTTTACGTGGGCTTTTCCGCCGTGGCGGTGTTCAACATCGTGTGGGCCCTTATACCCGTCCGCACAAGCATAATGATCCTTCCGGCCACCGGCCGGGGCTTGCGCCAGATGATTAACCTGCAGGACGATTTCGGCGGCGCGTTTGACAACCTTTTCATGTTCACCATCGGTTCCTTCACCATGCGTACCGGTTTGCTGCTGGTGTTTTTTGTAGGGTGCATAGCCATGTGGGTCTTCACCAAGAGCCGCCTGGGAATGATGATGAGCGCGGCGGGTTCCAACCCAGGCTACGCCAGAGCCTCCGGCATTAACGTCGAGAAAATGCGTATCCTGGGCACGGCGATCTCCACCTCGCTTGGCGCGGTGGGGATCATCATATTCGCGCAGAGCTTCGGCTTTTTGCAGATGTACAACGCGCCGCTGATGATGGGCTTTACCGCCGTCGCCTCGGTGCTTATCGGCGGGGCCACCGTGAAACGGGCCAGGGTTTTCGACGTCCTGCTGGGGGCGTTTTTGTTCAACGGCATTCTCACGATCGCCCTTCCACTGGCCAACGTGATGCTGCCGGACGTGGCCGGGGTTCCGGAGATGCTGCGCCTGATTATTACGAACGGGATTATCCTTTACGCCCTGACCAAGGTAAAGGGGGGCGGACGCTGATGCCGGACAAATCCCTGATGCTCGACCGGACGCGGAACGTGCTTTTTGAAAACAAGGTTGTCATACTGTTCGCCGGGGTGGCCCTGTTCGCCTTTTTCGCGTCGGGCGTGTCCACGGTCATGTTCTTTAGCGAGCTTTTCACGCGCTTCGGGCGCAACACGTTCATGGTGCTTAGTTTGCTTATCCCGGTCGCGGCCGGGCTGGGGCTAAACTTCGGCATAGTGATTGGGGCGATGGCCGCGCAGATCTCGATGTTCCTTGTGGTGCTTTGGGGCGGGCAGGGGGTTGGCGGCGTCGCGCTGGTAGCCCTGGTGGCGACCCCCATAGCCGTCGTTCTTGGCTACCTTATTGGCAGGCTCTTTAACAAGATGAAGGGCTCCGAGATGATCGGCGGCATGGTTACCGCCCTTTTCGCGGACGGGTTTTACCAGTTCTTTTTCCTGTTCGTCATGGGCGGGGTGATCACCATTTCCAACGAGCGGCTTATGACGGCCACCGGCGTGGGGGTGCTGAACGCGATAGACCTGGATCGGGACAACAACATGCGGCAGGCCCTGGACAACGTGTCCCTGCTGAACATTATTACCGTCGCCTTCTGGATCGTCCTGGCTTTCGTCATTTGCGCGGTAATATTCAACCTGGTAAAAAAACAGCCGCTTAGGCTGCGCGGGCAGGGCGGCCTGGCCAAGCCCCTGGTACTGTTTGCGGCGCTTGGGCTGGCCTACGGCCTTAGCTTTGTCGTCGAGCCCTATCTTTACTTTCTATACCAGGATCGCGTGGTCGGGCTGACCGCCGTGCGCCTGGCTGCGTTGTTCGCGGCGCTGTACGCGGTATACCGCATCGTCCGGGCAAGGCTGGTGGAGAAGAGCGCCGAATCGCTTTCGAAGCCCGTTTCGTACATCGTTATCGCGGCGGCCATTTTCCTGGTAACGCTTTTTCCGGCAATCGGCACCGGGCTTGGCCGGGTAAGGGTTCCCATTTTTACCTACCTGATTATCGTGGGGCTTTGCTTCCTTATCAACTGGTTCCTAAAGACGCGCCTGGGGCAGAACATGCGGACGGTGGGACAGGATCGCGCGGTGGCCACCACCGCGGGGATTAACGTGGACAGAACCCGCATAATCGCGATGATCCTTTCAACCCTGCTTGCCGCCTACGGCCAGATCATAATGCTGCAGAACTTCGGCGTAATGCAGACCTACGGCGCGCATTCCCAGGTTGGCCTGTACGCAATCGCCGCGCTGTTGGTTGGGGGCGCGACGGTCAGCAAGGCGTCCGTCAAGCACGCCATACTTGGCGTGATCCTTTTCCATTCGCTGTTCATCCTGGCGCCGATGGCCGGAAACCGCCTTATGGGCAGCGCCCTGATAGGCGAGTACTTCCGGGTGTTCGTGGCGAACGCGGTCATCGCAATCGCGCTGATTATGCACGCCTGGAAACGGATCAAGGCCAGGAGGAAGCCGGGGCTTGGCGGGGGGAAGGCGGCGACGGCCTAGCTTGCCCTTTGCCGGCGATTTTGCTAAACTAAGGCATGGTCAGCGAATGTCACGCACGGGTTCGCACATACGAATGCGACATGTACGCCCATGTGAACCACGCGAATTACCTAAACTACCTGGAATACGCCCGTTACGAGTTCCTAAAGGACGTGAATTTTGATTTTCCCGGGATCACAAGAGCCGGGTACGGAATCTTTATCGCCCGCATCGAAATTGACTACAAACTGCCGGCGGTAACCGACGACGAACTGACAATAAGAACCTGGCCGACAAAAAAAGGCGCCGTCAGCGGAACCCTGGCCCAGGAAATACGCCGGGGCGAAGACCTATTGATCGCGGCCAAGGTTACCTGGGCCTTCGTGGATACCAAGACGGGTATGCCGGTAAGGATACCCAGGGAATGGGACATGCCGGGGTTGTCGCCGGGATAAGAACCTTGAATCAGAAATCGCGATCCGACTCCAGGGAACCCCCAGAAAGCCAAGAGGCATTGATAATCGTTTCCATCTCAGCTTGTTCGGCAAAGAAGGCTGTGGATTTCACCTAGTTGTATACTGGCGGATGCGACGGGTCAACGCGCGCGCAAAAACAAAAACACCCCCGACCCGCATTTGACAGAAGCCCCCCCAGCCTGTTACGATTAAGGCAAGGAGTATATGTGGCAAAAGAAGAAGCAATTGAGGTAGAGGGGATCGTCCGCGAGGCCCTGCCAAACACGATGTTCAGGGTC
>WQRP01000012.1 GCA_009786675.1 Treponema sp.
GATCCGTAACGACGGGGACAAACGCGGACAAAGCAGGAGAACCACGACATGACCAAACTACGCACACTAACTTCCATAATCACCGTATTAGCCCTGGCGGTTGTCCTTTCCGGCTGCCCCATGAACGGCGACAACGACAACAACGTCGTCGTCCCAGAACCCCTGCCGGCACCGCAAACAACCCTGTACGGATCCCTGCTGTCGTGGCCGGCGATCCCCGGGGCCTATGCATACTCCGTACGCACAGGCGACCTCCGGGAAAACGTCGCCGCCATCGGGACAGGCACCAGACAGTTCGACCTTGCCGGACTTAGGCTTCCCCCCGGCTCACACGCAGTAACCGTCGTCGCCCTGGGGGTTCCCGGACAGAGCCTGGACTCCCCGGCCGCCACCCCGGTAACGTTTACCGTCGCCCAAGACCCGGAAAACGGCAACGGTAACGACAACGGCGACAATGGCAATGGCGACGATAACGGAAACGACGACAACGGTTTGGATCCGGTTGATGTTACACACTACAGCACAAATATTGGTGGAATTGACTTTGCTACATCCGGTTATATCGCCAGCGACTTGACGGCAGAAGAAACGATACAGCTTCAGGCCCAAATCGATGCCATAGCGGCCCAGTTCAACGCATTAACCGCCGGGCAACTTGCCGAGTTTGCGCCCTTAGTAGACAGCCTGATGGTCAGCATCCATCCGGTTCAAGACGGACGCCAAATCAGCCTTATAGGCAATCCCGGCGAACGCAAAGCCGTTATCTATACGAACAGCAAAACTGCTGCGGGCATACTTGAAGACCTGCAGAACGGCGCAGAAAGAGCAAGCGACAAGAACGCTGCCGACCTTAACAATGCGATTGTAGAGGGCCCGACCAACATTTCCCATCAAAACGTTGACTTCGTCATCCAGGGTGGTGTTACCCAGGGACGTTTGTACGTCATAACGGCCAAGATTGCTGGTTTGAACATTCAGGCTAATTCTGCCTTGATTGGCACGATTACGTTTGGTAATGTTGATACGATATCCGACCAGGTTGGTACTGGCGAAGACGCGACGGGCAACCTGATAGTTCCGTGGAATGTAACAAGCGGCGAGCTTGATGCCGCGATTGGGGTTCTTGTAACAAAAGTCAACGGCGAGCGCGAACGCGCCCGTGAGGCCCGCGAACAGGCAGAACGCATTGAAAACGAAAGACGGCAGCAAGTTATCACACAGTTGTCCGCTGAATTTGCCGGATATATATCGAGCATTACGTTCGCGGATGTCGATGTCCCCGGTTATGAGCTTGACGAAGACTCTGACCCTGTTACGGCCAGCGTTATACTTCCGAACAACTTTACTGCCGATCAAGCCCGCGCCTTTATCGAAGACACCGTGATGGAATCCATTAACACCGCCCGCGCTACCGACACCGGCCCCGACCCATTCCATGTGTTTACGGACGGCGCCGGCAACGAATTATCCTTCTTTGCGGAGGAAGGCTTTGATTATACCGCCGCCTTCGCTTGGGTGACATTGCCAGGAAATCAAGCCTTTATTGGACAAATGGCCCCATACGTTGTAAGCTTAACCTTAAAGTTTGATGTTGATGGCGACCGCGAGGTCCGTCTTGTTGAAGGCGGTCGTACCACGATCATAAGCGACGGTAGTGATATTCGTTTAGACCTAGAGTGGGGTCAAGCAGTAGCAAATGGTTGGCTCCCCCCAACCCACAACGGCCCCACCCCAGAACCCTTCCATGTGTTCACGGACGCCGCCGGTAACGAATTATCCTTCTTTGCGGAGGAAGGCTTTGACTATTCCGCCGCCCTCGCTTGGGTAAAAAGCCCAACAAATTTGGATCTTATTGAATGGGCTTCTGAATACGTTGCCAGCTTAACCTTTAAGCTTAATGTCGACGGCAACCGCCAGATTCGTCTTAACGAAGAGGACCCGCCTCGTGCTGTTGTCATAAGCGATGGTAGTGGTACTAGAGATGACGATTTAATTGAAGGGGTTTTAGTTGGCATGGGTATTAACCCACCCACCCACACCATGCTGAATGCCATCAGCGGAGGCGCGAGGGTGTGGAGGCGCGAGGGTGTCAGTCATGAAAAACCCGTAGCGTTGTGCACAACGGGGTACACTACAGGTAGCGTCCCCCCCTCCCCCCATGGGTACGCACCAGTATCCAGCGGCGCGAGGGTGACAGTCACCAGTTTTTAAACTCTCCGCGCAGGGTGACTGGCACTTTTTTCCTGCTACAGGGTAGTTAGCACACTCCAACAGGCCGTCCTTCGGGCGGCCATTTTTTTGCAAAAATTTCCCGCCGGACTAAAGCATTTTTCAATTTCGCGCCTTATATACAGTCAGGAGGCACATCATGCGAAGAAAACGGGAATTCACGAAAGGCGTCCTGGCTTACGTGGTAGAGGGCTCCTTCTTGCCATGGGGATTATAACAATATATAATAATGGCATGGGATTTTGTCCATGCAAGGGGATTTTATGACCGAAAACGTGGAATACATTATCGAAAACATTGATTTTTCCATGAGAATGGAAGACATGCCGCTGACGGACGAGGATAAGTCGCGCCTGTTGCTATGCCTCAACGGAAGCAGGGACATAAACGAGGTTTTGCAGGAAACCATACAAAAACACGCAATGGTAGCCTCCACGTAATCCATGGGAAAATACGACTATACCTATGACGGTTCCGAAGGCTGCTGCTATCCCGGAACCGACATACTGAAAAACAAGCTCGGAATATGGAAAGCTCGGATAAAATAATGAAAGACCTGCGAAACGAAAACTTTTTGAAAGGGTTAGGCAAAACAAAGTTCGTAGAGCGAACGGCTTATTATATGGGCGAAGTCAACGCCCTGCATCCGTTTCGCGAAGGGAACGGAAGAACCGCCCGGGAGTTTTTCAGACAGCTTTCATTAAACGCAAATTATCTTTTGGACTTTGGCAAAACGGATAACACAAAACTGTTAATCGCGGACATAGAGGCTTTTAACGGCAGGTATGACAATTTGGTAAAAATATTGGAAACGGCGATAAACGAAAAGAAGGAAGCACGATGATGACAATGGTGCCTTCGGTGACACAACGGTGACAATCACGAAATTTTTAGGGTGCCGACGGGATCGGTTGTCCTTACCTTTACCCTGGGGGAAGTTCCCGCCGAGGAGGGGCGGACGAAAGAGCGCGTATTCGGCTGCGCCAAAGGGAAATACCGCATGGCCGATGATTTTGACGCCCCTCTTGACGACTTTCAAGGATTACATGTAAATGGGCACATACCTGCTTGACACCCACGCCGCCATTTGGTTTTTCAACGGCGACACGCGGCTGTCAGAAACCGCTCGCCAAATCATCTGCGACCGTTCCAACCCCGTATACTTGAGCATAGCGTCCGCCTATGGTGTAATACGTTGAGACCGTAGTCGATGCACATTGCCCGGACTTCCCCGCCTTCCGGCGACCAGTCGCCAAAGTTCCCCAGACTGGCGCGCTCGATTCTGGCTCGAATACGCGCTTTTGCCCGACTGTCTTTCAAATCCCTAAGACAATCGCTGAAAGCCCCTGTTTGCTCAATTTCGTACACGGCAGCAATGTAGATCATTATCTACATCCTGTCAAGGCATAGCATGTCGTAGGCACGACGACGGCGATTGCAAATCGGGCGCTTGACAAGGCGCAAATGGCGGGTTATGCTTTGGTATCTGAATTGCCCGAGAATTAGCGCTTAGGGGACGCTCTGCGTCGTTTGGACTGCGCCCTTACCGATTCAGAAGTCAGCCGCTCTGGGTTCGCTCCCACAGCGGCTTTTTGTTTTTCCGGCCGTCTTTTCTGGTAAGGTAGGCGGTTTTCACGTCCCAAAAATCGCCGCATTCCGAGGGTTCCAGCCTGGAAACGATCGACGCGTGTCGGTGCCCCTTTTTGTGAAGAATCAGCGCGCCTTGTTTTCCTTCGTAAATTGCGTCGTAACTTTCGGCAATATAAGCGACGAAGTCTCTTGCGCTGTCAAAGCCAACCAGCTTTATTTCCTTCATGCGCCTGGGCCTTTCGATATGCCTTTCGCCATACCCCCGCTCGCCGCCGGATTCCTGCTCCCCTATTCGCAAGCGTATCTTTCCCGCCTGCCGTCGTATAACCTTTGATATTTCGGGCGAAATTTCCCCAAAGTCCTTTTCTCCGTCTTTTGTAAGGACGTATTCCCCGTCATGCCGCGCGGGGCAGTTGCCGTTTCCCACTTTGTCGATCTTCCATGCTTGCGCGTTTCCCGTATGCTAGCAATTTTTTTGCCGCCGGTAAAGGGGGCGGTCGTGACGCGCGAGGGTGCCATATCCGCTGGATGAGTTAGGGGAAAACCCCTATACTAAACCGATGAGCAGCCAAGGAAACGCCGGAACCCTGGAAAGCCTAAAGGCGGCCGCCCGCGACGCGCCCAGGCTTCCAGGCGTCTATCTCTGGAAGGACGAGGCGGGGCAGATTATCTACGTCGGCAAGGCGAAGTCCCTGCGGGATCGCCTGGGCTCGTATTTCTCCAAGGCCAAGGACATAAAGACCGCGACCCTGGTGCGGCACGCGGCGGGCATCGAGACCATCATCGTCCCCAGCGAGTACGAGGCCCTGCTTCTGGAAAACACCCTTATCAAGCAGCACTCGCCAAGGTACAACATCAACCTAAAGGACGGGAAAAGCTACCCGGTCATCCGCGTGACGAACGAGGACTTCCCCCGGGTTTTCAGGACGCGGCGAATCGTGGAGGACGGCAGCCTCTACTTCGGCCCCTTCCCCGACCTGAAAAAAGTCGACGCCATGCTGGACCTGATCGACAAGCTGTTCCCGCTTCGCAAGTGCCGGCGGCTGCAAAAGCGGACCGGGCCCTGCATGTACTACCACATCGGCCAGTGCGAGGCTCCGTGCTGCGGAAAAATCGGGACGGAGCGGTACGCCTTCCACGTCGAGCAGATCCGGCGGATGCTTTCTGGCGACGAGGGGCCGCTGGTCGTCAGCCTTACCGTAAAGATGCACGAGGCGGCCAGGGAACTCAAGTTCGAGTGGGCGGCAAGGATCCGCAACGCAATCGTGGCGATCGAGAGCCTCGCCGGCGAGGACAGCGCGGTCGTCGACTTCGATTCGGAGGGCAGGGACTACATCGCCTGGGCGACCGAGGGCGTACTGACGACGTTCACGGTCTTCTCGATGCGCGGCGGCAAGATGACCGGGAGGGAACTTTTCCGCACGAAATCGGCGGCGGACGAGGGGAATTCGCTGGAACACTTCGTCACCTCCTACTACGATTCCGCGCGCCCTCCCCCCGCCAGGATTTACGTGCAGCCCCAGGCGGAAAGCGCCGGGGGGGGAGGGATCGGCGAGGACCATTTGCGAAGCTGGTTCGCGGCGCGGTTCGGCAACGCGCCGGATCTTTTGTACCCGGCCGAGAAACGTCACACGGCGGTCCTCGCGATGGCGCGGCAGAACGCGACGGAGGATCTTCGCAAGCGGCTGAAGGAGCGCGGCGCGGGGCCCGCGCTGGACGAGATCGCGCGGATCCTTGGCCTGGCGGGAAGGCCGGAGCGCATCGAGGGCTTCGACATAGCCCAGCTTGACGGCAGGCACCCGGTCGCGTCGCTCGTTTCGTTCAGGAACGGCGTGCCCGACAAAAAAAACTACCGCCATTTCAGGCTGCGAACCGTCGTCGGCATCGTGGACGATTTCGCCTCCATGCGCGAGGCGGTGCGGCGTCGTTACTCCCGCCTGCTCCGCGAGGGCCTGGAACTCCCCGACCTGATCCTGATCGACGGCGGCATCGGGCAGGTAAACGCCGCGAAAGGCGTCCTGGACGAGCTTGGGCTGGCCTGCGGCGTCGTCGGCCTGGCAAAACGCGACGAGGAGCTTTGGCTGCCCGGAGCGGCGGAACCGGTTACCCTGTCCCGCCGCTCCGAGGCGCTAAAGGTCCTGCAGTTCGTCCGCGACGAAACCCACCGCTTTGCCACGGGACTTAACCAAAAACTGCGATCCAGGGATCTGCTGTTCCCCGCGCTGGAATCAGTCGAGGGCATAGGCAAGAAACGCGCGGCGGCGATTATGAGGGCCTACGAAAGCATCGAGAACGTCGCGGCGGCGGATCCACTGGAGCTTGCGGAAAAATGCGGGATAGCGCGGGCAGCGGCAAAGGCAGTGCGGGCAGCAGCGAGGCTCGCGCTGGAGGACCGCAAGGTTCGACCGCGAGCCAGGCAAGGCAAGGCAAGCGGCGTAGGGGAATCGCTAGCGACAGAGGCGGGACACGGAGCCGACGGGGAATCCCCGCCTTAAGCGGCCCGCAAATTCAGAACCCCAAATCCTTGCCCACCAGGACCACCTTTATCCGCCCGGCGGGCTTGCAGGATCTTATCGTTACAAAGTAGTTGCAGGCTGATTCCGCGGACATGCAGTCGGCGCAGGCTCCGGTTTCGTTGCAGGGGGTCTTTAGCGCGGGGAACCGCTGCACGTTCGTGGGCGCGGCAAGGTTTCTTGCGCGCGCCACCGCGTCGAACAGGGTTTTCGCGACCTTGTTCATGCCGGCGACGACAACCACCTGCCTGGGGCCGTAGATCATCGCCGCGACCCGGTTGCCGAACCCGTCAATGTTTACCAACTGCCCGTCCTCGCTTATGGCGTTGGTGCCGGTAAGGTAGGTGTCGCAGATCATCGCCTTGCGCATGATTTCCGCCCGTTCCTCCGGGCTTGCGGCCTTGTCCCGATCCAGCAAAGCAAAGCCTTCCCCGGCCAGCCTTTCCTGCACGCCAAGGCCGGCGAGCGTCACGGAACCGCCCCAGGAAACGACGTGATCCCTGGGGATTAGCGACACAACGGCATCCACCGCCTCGGCGGGTTCGTCAAAGTACCAGGCATCGAAGAAACGCGCCTTCAGCGCCTTTACAAGTTTGGGCCCCAGTTTTGAATAACGCTGTTCCGCAAAAGTTCTCATGCTACCGCTTCTCCTTCACCTTTTCCTTTTCCTTGGTTATCTTCGCCTCTAGCTTGTCAATCATCTTGTCAATCGCGGCCTGAAGCTCGAAATCGCTTTCGCTCACGTGAACCGTGTTGCCCCAGCGGAAATTCACCGTGGCCGCGGCCTCGAAGTCCTTTTCCTTTTTTAGGGCGACGATTAGATCCACAATCATGCCCTCGGCATTGTGGATGCGATCCAGTTTCTTGTTCAGGTACGCCTTCGCGTCCTCGTTCATCTCGAAGTGCAAAGCCTTGATTTCCGTGTTCATTTCCTTCCTCCTGTCGCGTGTTGTTTTTTATGGCTTTCCGCCGTCGGAACGTGTTCCCGGTCATAAGAGGAGCCCAGGGCAAGTTCCTTGCGGTACTTTGCGACGGTCCTGCGGGCAAGCGGAATGCCGCGCTGCGCAAGCGCCTCCGAAATCTCCAGATCCGAAAGGTTTTTTTTCTCGGTTTCCACCAAATCCTGGATAATCGCCTTGACACCCTCTTTAGAGTAACGGGAGCCGGACGATCCGGCGCCGCTTATCGAGTTGGTAAAAAAGCGGCGCAGCTCGAATATGCCCCACTCGGTCTGCACGTACTTGCCGTTGGCGATACGGGAGACCGTGGCCGCGTGTATCCCAAGCTCCCCGGCTATGTCGTTCAGGGTCAGGGGAACAAGGTGCCTGGGGCCGCTCGTGAAAAACGCCCGCTGAAACTCCAGCAAGGCGCGTACCACCATCTTAAGGGTGTGGTTCCGCATGGCAATCGAATTGATAAAAACCTTCGCTTCTCTGACGTTTTCGCGCGCGAACTCGCGAGCCGGACGATCCTGCGGGGAGCCCCCTCCCCTCCCCCCGGGGTTCAGCTTCTTGAAAAACGGGTTGATCCCCAGCACTGGAATTACCTCGTTGTTAAAAATGATGACAAAATCGTCGCCGTCCCTTGCGACCTGGATATCCGGCACCACGAAACGAACCTCGGCGACGTTGAACCGCCGGCCTGGAAAAGGCGAAAGTTTTTTTATAAGGTCGAAACAGTCACGAGCCTTGTCCTTGTCGCAGATCATCGTTTTTGCCGCCTCCGAGAACTTTCCCTTTTCAAAAAGCCCAAGGTGATCCAGCGGGCACTCCATGCAGCCCGGATCGTCGCGGCGCATGGAGATCTGGACCTTCAGGGATTCGCGGTAGTCGGCGGTGCAGCAGCCCACCGGATCAAGCGCGCGGACGACGCCGACGGCCTCGCCCAGGCGGGGCGGCGGGATCGCCGGAAACGGGCCGCCTTCCCAAAGGGCCTCCCTAAAAAGGGTTTCCGGCGGTTCCCTGTGGAAACCGTCGTCGTCAAGGTTCTGGATCAAAACCGTCGCGATGGACCTAAGCTCGTCGTCCACCGGCTCAAGCTGCAGTTGCCACAAAAGATGCTGCTGGAGGGTTTCCTGCCGCGTAAGAACACCCTCTATGAAACCGTGGTGGTCGTCCGATGCGGAGGCCGTCGCCGCGCCGCCGCGCAGGAAGCCCGAATCGGAACTGGACTCAAAATACTCCTCGATTTCCTTTTGCCCAGATTCGGCGTTGTCCAGCGAAACCGTGCTGCGGTCGTCCAAAATTTCCAGAGCGGGATTCCGCTCAAGCTCCTCCGCGATTTTTTCCCGCAGATCGACCAAGGGCAGCTCCATCAGCTTTATGGACTGGTACATCTGCGGGCTCATTTTCAGCCCGAGCTGTTGCCTTTGGACAAAAGAAGCCTGCATACACCCTGCTATTTTTTCGCAAGCTCCGCAACGCTTGTCACCAGCCCGGCCAAAGCCTGCATGTCCGAGGGAATGATTATCTTCGTCGCCTGACCGTCGGCGACTTTCTGCAGGGCCTCAAGACTCCTAAGCCTGATAAGGGCCTCGTCGGCGGCGACCGCCTTAACCATGGAGAGCCCCTCCGCGGTGGCCTTCTGCACGCTAAGAATCGCCTGGGCCTCGCCCTCCGCCCTGCGGATGGCGGATTCCTTGGCGGCCTCCGCGTCGAGAATCATCGCCGCCTTGTCCGCCTCGGCCTTTAGAATCGTGGAGGCCTTTTGCCCCTCGGCGACCAGAATCGCGCTCTGCTTTTCGCCCTCGGCCTTCAGAATCGACTCGCGGCGCTCGCGCTCGGCCCGCATCTGCTTTTCCATCGCCTGCTGGATGCTTTCCGGGGGCATGATGTTCCTTACCTCCACGCGGTTCACCTTTATGCCCCAGGGGTCGGTGGCCTCGTCGAGCACCGTCCTCATGCGGGCGTTGATCATGTCGCGGCTGGTCAGGGTGTCGTCAAGCTCGAGCTCGCCGATGATGTTGCGCAGGGTGGTGTTGGTAAGGTTGTCGATGGCGCCCATCGGGTTTATGACGCCGTAGGTGTACAGCTTGGGATCGGTAACCTGGAGGTATATCACGGTGTCGATCATCATCTTTACGTTGTCCTTGGTGATGACCGGCTGCGGATCGAAGTCCGCCACCTGCTCCTTCAGCGAGACCCTGCCGGCGATGCGGTCGATAAAGGGTATCTTTACGTGGATTCCCGTGCCCCAGGTGGAACTATACGCGCCCAGGCGCTCGATTACGAAGGCGTTCGACTGGGCGACGATTCTGATGTTCCCGATAACGAGCGCCAGAATGAACGCCGCCAAAACCACTAAAATGACTTCCATAACGATTTTCTCCTTACTGCACCTGCCTGACGACAAGCTTTACGCCCTCGACGCGCAGGATTTCGCATTTGCTTCCCTCGACTATTTCCGAACCGTCGTCCGAAACCGCGGACCAAACCTGGCCGTTTACCTTTACCTCGCCCTTCTCGAACTCGGTTATCGTTTTCGCCACGGGGGCGCGCATTCCCGCCAGGCCGTCAACGTTGGTCTTCGTCTTGCCCATCCTGAATTTCCTGACGGCCAGCGGGCGGGTAAAAACCAGCAGGACGGCGGAAATCGCCAGAAAGATCAGGAGCTGGGCGGGCAGGGAAAGGCCTTCGAGCAGCAGGGAAAGGAACACCATAACCAGGGCGGCTATGGCGAGCCAGACCGTGGTCAGGCTGTAGGTGTGCAGCTCGACAAGGGCGAAAAAAACGACCAGCCCAAGCCATATCCACTGCATCGATATGTAACCGAAAGTAGTCAGCATATGGGTTACAGTCTACACCCACCGGGCAAGCGTGTCAATGGCCATACGTTTTGTCGCTACAAGCCCCCACGGTCCGCCCGCGAGGGCCCGCGCCTAGAACTGCAGGTCGACGGCCTCGACGCCCTCGAACCGGTTGTCTATATTGATCTCCGCCGGCACAATCCCCCAGGTCTCGTGGGCGGCGGAACGGTGGACGTTGAGCCTTACGTGGCTGAACTCGCCGTCCCTGAAAAACACCGACATGGAAGGCCAGGATCTGCCCGGCGGAAGGCTGACAAGCTCCCCCCTTGCGTCCCCGCCGGCAAACCATTCACCCGGCAGGTAGGCCCTGGCGACCCGGTTGCCCGACCTGCGGTACTGGACGACGTAGCCAAGGCGGTGCGACCAGATTCTTTCCAGGGGCACGTTGATGTAGACAAGACCCCTTCCCTGGCCCTGTTCCTGCTCCTCTTCCTGGGCAAAAACAGGCAGCCCGCCGAAGAGGAAAACCAGAACGACAGCGGCGAAAACAAACTTCTTCATGACAACCTCCGTTACCTAGAAGTATAACAGAGAACCGGGCAATTCACAATAGAGCCAAGGCGCCGCGTTCCCCCCGCGCGCGCCGCCGGAAAATTCTCATGTTTGCATTTCCATGAAAAAACCACGATATTTTATGGCTGGGCATCCTGGGTTTTCCCGACCGCACGATAAAAAAACTATCCTGCAGGAGACCGGCGATGGTAAAAAGAGGGATTCAGAAAATGTCGGCCGTTACGGCCCTGGCCTTGGTCCTGGCGATCGGCCCAACCGACGGCGACAACGGCGGCGGCGAGGATTTCACGCTGGAGCTTAGGGGACAGGCCGTCGAGATTGTCCCGCTGCGGGATCTCATGGCGTTCGGTTCCGCCGGGCACGACCCGCCGTGCCTTGGTTCCGCCAGGCACGCCGTCCGATCTACCATCGGCGCCAGCGGGAGCATCGTCCACGGCAGGCTGGAGTTCGTCAGCCGGGGCGTGCCTTCCTCCGCCAGCCACACGTTCGGCATAGGCCAGTGGTTCGACATGATCGGCAAGCGCGTCTCCAACGTCAGCGACAAAGCCGCGGAAATCGTCTACCTGGGGCTTCTTGTGGAGCCGCCACTGCACGGCGGGATCCCCGTCCAGGGAAGGATTGTCATGGACGACTTCGCCGGCTCCGTGTACCGCGTGGCGATCCCGGTTTTCGTCGACCGGCCGGTCAGCCTTTACGTGTTCGACGACAGGACCTTCAGGGAATACCAGGCCCTTGGGTTCGGCAGGGGCTGGAGCGTCCTTGTGTTTGAGTACAGGCTAGACGACGAAGGGGAGGTCCTGGACGTGGGGGTACACGCCTTCGATCCCGGCGACCCCACACTGGAAGCGTTCCAGTTCGTGGTCTGGTGGAACCGGACTCAAAACAGCTCGCCCTGAACGCCAGGCTTTACGGCCGCGGCCCCGGGATTCGCCAGCATCGCCAGGAAACCCGCCTCGTCGATAATCGGGATCCCCAGGCTAAGGGCCTTTTTGTTCTTGGACGAGCCGGATTCGGGATCGTTCGTGACTAGGTACGAAAGCCCCTTCGCCACGGACGTTTTCGCCGAGGCGCCCAGCGCCCTGATTTTCTCCTCGGCCTTGGGGCGCTTCATCGAGGAAAGCTCGCCGGTAAAGCAGAACGAGAGGCCGCGCAGGGGCAGGGCCTCCGGGGGCGGGGCGGCTATGCTTACGACGCCCGCGGCCAGCACCGCGTCCATCTCGACGGCGGTTTCCTTAAGGCCCTCGACTATGATCCCCGCGGTAATTTCCCCCAGGCCGTGCACCTCGGCAAGCTCCCCCGGGGAGGCAAGGCGCAGTTTTTCCAGGGTGTCGTAGCCGGCTGCGGCAACCTTTTCCATGGTGGTCTCGGCGACGCCCTCAAGGTTAAAGCCAGCGACAAAGACGGCCAGGGGGAGATCCCTGGGCGCCATTACGTGGCGGACCACCTTGGCCGCGGAAACCTCGCCCATGCGCTCGTAGGCGGCGAGCTCCCCGGCGTCCAGGGTGTAAAGGTCGGCCACCCGCCGCACCCTGCCGCCGTCGAAAAGCTGGCGAATCAGCTTTTCGCCAAGCTCGCGTATGTCCAGAACCCTCACCCACTTTTCCAGGCGCTGGTGCAGGCGCTTGGGGCAGCCCGGGTTGGGGCAGTAAAGCCTGGTGCCGGCGTCCACGAGATCCGCCCCGCAGGAGGCGCAGCAGGTCGGGAACTCGATCTCGCTTTCCCCGCCGGGGGACGGCACCGGGGCGAGGCCCTCGATCTTGGGGATGATCTCGCCGCGCTTTACCACGGAAACGGCCGAGCCGATTTTAAGTCCCAGGGACCGGATCATGTCCGGGTTGTTCAGGTTGGCCCGCTGCACGGTCGTCCCGGCGATGCGGACAGGATCGACCACGCCGATTGGGGTGTAGGTTGCCCCGGACTCGCTCCACTCCACCTGCCGCAGGACGCTGAAGGCGGTCTCAAGATCGAACTTGAACGCTATCTGCCTCTCGGGCCTTGCGCGGCGCAGGTCGCCCATGTCGGTGGCCAGGTCCTTCACGACCAGGCCGTCGATGTCGAAGGGAAGCCCGCCGCGGAGCCCCGCGACCTCCTCCCTGTAGGCGAGCACCTCCCCGGCGCCGTCCAGGATTTTCGTCTCGGCGGTGCGGAAGCCGCGCCCGCCAAGCCACCCGATTTTTTGGGCTTCGTCGGCGAAGTACTCGGCCGGGCCGTCCCGGGAAAGGTCGGATTCCGCCGACGCGTCGAACGCGACGCAAACAAGATCCTCGCAGCCGGATCCGTCCTTGCGGCGCATGATCCCGTTGGCGGCGTTGCGGCAGTTGGCCTTGGACGGGTACCTGCCGAGCCAGACCTCGCGGGCCATTACGACCTCGCACCTGACCCCGCCGGAAAAGGGAAGATCCAGCCTTTCGGGCACGCCGTACATGCGCCTGGCGTTGGCGGTGATGTCGTCGCCGACGGCACCGTCGCCCCTGGTCACGGCCCTTGCCAGCACGCCCTTTTCGTACTGCAGCTCCAGGCTCGCCCCGTCCAGCTTGTGCTGCACCAGGAATTTGGACAGGCCGGTTTTCCCCGCCCACGCGAGGAACTCCCCGGGGTTGGCGGCCTTTTCCTGGCCGCCCATGGGGATCAGGTGCCTTGCCTTGGGGAAGCCGTCGGCGCCCCGGCCGGCCCCCACCCTTGCGAGAACCGGGCTGCCCGGGGCAAGGCTTTTCAGCTCGTCCCAAAGCAGGTCGAATTCCCCGTCGGTGATTTCCGCCTCGCCGTCGTAGTACGATTCCTGGTACCTAAGGACGAGGCCCTCTAGCTCGGCTATGCGGTCGGCGGAGTTCTTCATGTCGTCAATTATCGGGAATTCGCGGGCGGTTGGCAATCGCCTCATTCCCCGTCGCCTGCCCCGCCCAGTTTCCGGTGCAGGGTCTTGCGCCCTATGCCCAGGGTCTCGGCCGCGCGGCTCTTGTTGCCCTTGTGGAAGGCGACCGCGCCGCGGATCACGATTTTTTCCGCCTCCCCCAGGCTCACGTTCACCGGGACACGCACCCAGTCCTCGTCGCCGGCGGACTGCAGGGCGGGGGGCAGGTCGTCCTCGGTGACCAGGGATCCCCGGCACATCACCACCGCGCTTTCGATGCAGTTGCGCAGCTCGCGGATGTTGCCCGGCCAGTTGTAGGCGTGCAGGCGGGAATACGCCTTCTCGGAGATTCCCTGGACGGCCTTGCCGTTGTCGGCGGCGAATTCCTTTAGGAAGCCGGCGGCCATGACCGGGATGTCGTCCTTGCGGTCCCGCAGCGGCGGCACATTCACGCTCACCACGTTGAGCCTGAAGTACAGGTCCTCGCGGAAGCCGCCCCTCTCGATCTCGGCCCTAAGATCCCTGTTGGTGGCGGCTATGATGCGGACGTCCGTCCCGACGGTCTCCTCGCCCCCGACCCGCTCGAACTCGCGCTCCTGCAGGACCCGCAACAGCTTTATCTGAAGGTTCTGGTCGATCTCGCCGATCTCGTCCAGGAACAGCGTCCCGCCATGGGCTAGCTCGAAGCGGCCCCGCCGCCTGGAGACCGCCCCGGTAAAGGCGCCCTTCTCGTGGCCGAACAGCTCGCTTTCCAGAAGGCCGGACGAGAGCGCGGCGCAGTGGACCTTCACCATCGGCTTGCCCCTGCGCGGCGAGAGATCGTGGATCGCGTCCGCGACGAGCTCCTTCCCCACCCCGGACTCCCCGGTTATAAGGACCGAGGCGCGGGTGGGGGCGACGCGGCCGACGGTGTCAAGCACCTTCCGCATGGCCGGGGACTTGCCGCTCATGCTCCTGGAAAGCCGGTTGCGCTCCAGCTCGTCCTCCATCTGGCGGTGGCGCAGGACAAGCTCCCTGTTTTCCAGGGCGCGCTTTACCAGCATGGAAAGGCGGCCAAGGTTGACCGGCTTGGTGAGGAAGTCCCAGGCCCCCTCGCGCATCGCGCTGACCGCGCTTTCCACCGTCCCGTGGCCCGTCAGGATGATTACCGGAAAGCCGGGGGTTTCCGCCAGTATCCGGCGCATCAGCTCCCCGCCGTCGACGCCCGGCATACGCAGGTCGGTAATGACGAGGTCGATGTCGCCCTTCCCGAAAAGCCCCCAGGCCTCGTTGCCGTCGGCGGCGCAGACGGTGGCGTAGCCGTCCATCTCCAGCGAGGCGGCAAGACCCTCGCGGATGTTCTTCTCGTCGTCGGCGACAAGCAGCTTGAACCTCATCCTGGGGCCTTGTACGGGAGAAGTCGCCGTTCCTTCCAGTAGGCCGGAAGGGTAATCTCGAAATGGGTCCCCCCCCCCTCCCTGGAGTCCACCAGGATCTCGCCGCCGTGCTCCCTGACGATTTTGTACACGATGGTCAGCCCCAGGCCGGTGCCGGCCTCCTTGGTCGTAAAGTAGGGCTCGAATATCTTGCCGATGTTGTCCTGGCTGATCCCGACGCCGGTGTCGCACACGCTCAGGCGGACGTCGCCGTCCGCGGCCATCGTGGCGACGGTCAGAAGGCCGCCGCCGGGCATCGCGGCCTGGGCGTTCCTGACGAGGTTCAGAAGCATCTGCTTGACATGGCGCTCGTCCACCAGCACCGGTGGCAGGGCCTCGCCGAGCTCAAGAAGCAGGCGGATGCCGGACTGCTCCAGCTCCGCGCCGACGAACTCGGCCAGCTCGCGGATTACGGCGTTCAGGTCCCCCTCGCGCAGCTCCAGGGTCATAGGCCGCACCGCGAGCAGGAAGTCCACGACGATGCGGTTCAGGCGGTCGACCTCCTCGTTCAGGATGCCGAAGTACTTGTCCAGAATCGTCCCCTTCCCCCCGTCCCCGGTCTTCCTGTTGAGCCTGGCCGCCGGCCCCCCGGCGTTCACGGCCTTCTGCATAAGCTGCAGGTGGATCGATATCGCGCCCAGCGGGTTCTTTATCTCGTGCGCGACGCCGGCGGCCAGGGTCGTTAGGCTGGCCAGGGTCTCCGCGCGGCGAAGCCTAAGCTCCCTGGCCCGCTTCCCGGTGATGTCCTCGACGTGGACCAGCGATCCGGAGATCTGCCGCCTGTCCACCAGGGGGTGCACGCTGATCGAGAGCAGGCGGTTCCGCCCCCGGACGGAAACCTCCTCCTCGCGCTCCAGGACGCGGTCGCCGTCCTGGAGCGTCCTGCGGAAAAAGCCGGCCAGGTCGCCGTCAAGGACCAGCTCCCACAGAAGGCCGCCCTCGGTCTGGCTAAGGGGAAGAAGGCGCACGGCGGACTTGTTCGCGATTGCCAGCGAGTGCCTCTCGTCGCAGACCAGGATGCCCGAGGGGAGCGAGTCCAGCACGGCCCTAAGCCGGAAGATCTCCCCCGATGCGGAGACCAGAAGCTCCCGGTACTGCGCCTCGGTAAGGCTGCTCTTCAGCGCCCGCCGGTAGAAGCCGCTCATCCGGCCATGTCCTCCCTTAGCCGGAAGAACAGCGACTCCAGGCTCAGCTCCGGCCTTTGGTTGAAGGTGACGAAGGCCGACTGGGCCGCCTCGATTCTCTTCCGCCACATCTCGCGGTAGCGGATCCCGTCGGCGCCGGACTCGCACAGGGCCAAGGCCTCCGACACCAGCTGTAGGCTAAGGAAAAGAAATCGCGGGAAGGACCTGCCCTCGAAGCCGATGGTCTGGGAGACAAGCGTGGCCAGGGTCTGCCCCGGATCCTCCGTCCGCTCCAGGCCGGCGTTCTCGGCGATCCTGGCGCAGTAGCTTCCCAGGGTGTTGAGCCCCGGCGATATCTCCGTGGCTCCCCGGCTCCGGCCCAGGACCACCGCCGCCCGAGTGACGGCCGCGACGAAGAAGGCCGCCAGGGGCAGGAGCTTTTCCGACGGCTGGGGCGTGAACGAGTCCAGGTACGCGCCCACCAGCCCGGGCGTGCTGTGGGGGAGCGCGCTTTCAAGCGCCGCCCGGTCGCCGGGGCCGCCCTCCGGTATGTCGCGGGAATCCCTGAAAACCCTGCGGATGATTTCCCGCTCCTCGTCGGCGCCGCGGACGTTGAAACGGTAGGGCCGCAGGCGCGACAGAATCGTGGGCATCACCGATTCCCGCCGCTGCGCCGTCAGCACGACGCACAGCGACTCGGGCGGCTCCTCCAGCAGCTTGAGCAGGGCGTTGCGGGCGTCCTCCTTCATGCGGTCGGCGTTCTCCACGACCAGCGTCTTCCGCCTCCCGGAAGGGGACAGGCGGCTCCAGTAGCCGGCCTTCCTTACCTGGGCGATGGGGATCGCCTCGCCCATGCAGTCGTCCTCAAGCCTGAAGGCGTTTTTCGCGAGGGACGCCGAAAGCCTTTCCGCGGCGTCCGCCTGGCTTTTCTCGAACCCGGCCAGCTCCTCCTCCAGCGACTGAAGGAGCGGCAGGGGGTTTGCCCTGCCCGACCTCGACTCGTGCTCCCACACGGCCGGGGCGAACCGCCCGAGCAGCTTGCGCAGCGAGCGGACGAAAAGCGACCTGCCCGCCGGCGAGGACGTGTCCCGCAGGAACGCCGCGCGGGACGCGGCTATCTCGGCGGCGAAGCCCCTGGGGCCTATCATCGCCAGGTCGGGGTGCGTCAGGGAGCGGTGCCTCGCGCAGGAGGGGCACGGGCAGTTCCAGGGGGCCCGGACGTCCTCGCAGGAAAGCGCCCGGGCAAGCTCCAGCGCGGCGCTCCCCTTCCCGGAAGCAGCCGGCCCGAAAAACAGCATGGAAGGCGCGAGCCTGTTCGAACGGATGTCCTCTTTTAGCTGGTCCGTCGCGGCCTGCGCAATAATGTTCTCAAACACGGATAGTCCCTCCTGTTATTTCCCCGGCCCGCGCGATTATCCCGGGCAGCCCCCAGTCGCGCCCGACGATAAAAGGCAGAAGCAGGTTCGCGAAAAAGCTGTCCCCAAGGACGGCGTCTGGATCGAAAAAGGGCTGGACGCTCGCCAAGAGCAGGAGCAGGCAAACGACGACGATCCCCTCGGCAAACCCCAGAACCACCCCCAGGAAGCGATCCAGGCCGTCAAGGCCAAAGCCCCGGATGACGCCGCCAAGCATCGATTCCACCACCCTGGCCAGGACAAAGACAAGCAGAAACAGCGCGACGAAGGCGATCGCCTCGGGAATGGTCTGGACGCCCGGCATGAACCTTTCGCGGAGGAAATCCCCCACCGTCCTGAAGAAAAACACAGCGGACAGGACGCCGAAAACCAGCGCCGCCAGGGACATTATCTCGCTGACGAAGCCGCGCACGGCGCACCTGAGCACGAAAAGGACAATGACCCCGGCGAACACGAAATCGATAACGGCAAAATTCTCCATCTTACCCTATTGTCGGCACCGCCGGCCCGCCCATGCACCGAATCATTTCGCTAACAGAATCGCCTATAATCGCCGCGCCGTCAAGGCTCCCGATCCGGCCGGCCGCCGCCGCCATGCGCCCCCGCCTAAGGGGATCCCCGGCCAGGCCCGCGACCGCCCGGGAAAGGTTTTCCGGGCTCGCCATGGACGACGGATCGTCGCCGGTCAGGACCAGCGCCGCGCCCTCCCGCTCGAAAAAGCGGGCGTTCTCCACCTGGTCGCCCCTGGTCCCGGGGCCGCTCAGGGGGATCAGGATCATGGGCTTGCCCAGGGCGGCGCTTTCCCAGACCGTGCCCGCGCCGCTACGCCCCAGAACCAGTTCCGCGGCGGCAAGAACGTCGGGCATCTCCCGGCCGATGTAGGGCAAGGGAACATACCCCCCGGCGATCCCCGGGGATCGCCCAAGTGAATCCGGGGATCCCCCGGACACGCCCGGGGATCCGTACTGGTGCACCACCGTGTAGTGGCGGCGAAGATCCCCCAGGCAGGCGCGCACCAGGTCGTTGACCTCCCTGGCCCCCTGGCTGCCCCCCAGGACCAGCAACACGCGATCGTCCGGCCCGAGCCCAAGGAAAGCCCGACCCCTGGCGGGATCGGCGGCGCGGAAAGCCCGGCGCACCGGGTTGCCGCTTACCGTCACCCGATCCCCGGGCAGGAAGCGGGCCGTGTCCGCATAGGCCGTAAAAACCCTGCCCCCCGTCCCGCGGACGAAGCGAAGGTTAAGCCTGGTGGCAAGGCCGGGGCTAAAGTCCGACTCGTGGGTCAGCACCGGAATGCCCAGCGAGGCGGCGGCGGCGCAGGGCGGAACGCTGACGAAGCCGCCCTTGGAAAACAGAAGGCGTACCTTTCGCTTTTTCAGTATGCGCCGCGCGGCGAAGAACCCGGCGACGACCCGGAAGGCGTCCGGGATTGTCCTTAGTGTAAGGTAGCGGCGAAGCCTTCCCGCAGGAACGCCAAGGAACTCCAGGCCCGCCCCCTCGACGACGGCGCGGTCCATGCCCCTGTTCGACCCGATCCAGAAAACCCGGCATTCCGACTCCCCAAGCCTTTCCCGCAGACTTTCCGCCACCGCCAGGCCGGGATAGATATGCCCCCCGGTTCCTCCTCCGGTAAAAGCGACGTTCACCATGTGGAAATGATACCGCATTTCGCGAAAATTGGGGAGCGTTTATCGAGCGGGGCGACGCGGAACCGTTTCAAAACAAGTCGGAATGGGTACCTGTGCGGTAAAAAACCACCTGCCGCGCGGACTTGTCGACGCGGTACACAAGAAGCCAGTCCGGCTCGACGTGGCATTCCCACCAACCTTCATAATCCCCATGCAGGGAATGGTTTTTGTGCCTTGGCAATAGGGGCTGTTCGTTAATAAGCAGATCCATTACCTCGGATAACTTAGCCATATCCTTGTTGCGTTTCCGAGCCAGCTTATGGTCTTTCTTAAAGGAGCCGTGGAATTTTGGAACAAGCATGTTTAGTCGTCCGAATCCTCATCCGCCAACATTTCTTCTATCGAATTGTAGAACCTCGCAGGTATCTTACCTGCAAGCATGTCATCAACTTCCCGCATNCCCGCCTCGGTCTCGGCATTGTAGCGCAACTCGCCGGTTTCAGGATCGCGGTACTTGGCGCACAGGGGGCAGCCGTCGGCCTCGCCGCCGGCTGCCGGGGTAAAGGAAAGGATTACGGATCCCGTCGGCACCTCGCGGGGCACGTCGATGGTCAGCCGGCGGTCGGCGGGGATTTCCACGGTTTGCGTGAC
>WQRP01000013.1 GCA_009786675.1 Treponema sp.
ATACCCGTTCCCATCCCGAACACGGAAGTCAAGACCCCCTGCGCCGATGGTACTGCCCCGCGAAGGGGCGGGAGAGTAGGATGCCGCCGGGCTTTTTATTTACGTTCGCGCGTAAAAAACCTGCACACGATATGCGGATGTTTTTTTTTCGCGTGCTGTTGATTTTGGAGGGAAAATGTCCATAATTAATAGTAGGGGTTCTGGAAACTACGAGGAACGCCGATATTCCTATATTGGGGAGAAAACAGATGAAACGGGTATTATTGACCTTGCTGGGAATTCTGGTGGTGGCCGGCTTTTGTATGGCCCAGACCGGGGACTTCAGGCAGCAGGGAATGGCCAGTCAGGTAATGCAGACCAACGGCATGACTGCCGCCCATCCAAGTCTTCCAATTGGCTCGAATGCCAGGGTAATAAGTACCGCTACAAACAATGAGATAGAAGTTACCATAACGGGAAGGATTATGCCGTCGCTTGACCGTGTCATCGATCTTTCCCCTGCCGCCGCGCAGGCTTTGGGAATTGTTGAGCATGGGCATGTGATCATAACAACCGCCAGCCCGCCTCTCCCACAGCCGGTTCCGCCGCCTGTGCAGGAGCCCCCTACGGTGGTCTTTGTCGAGCCTGAGCCTGCTCCGGTTCCTGTCGCGCCGGTGTTTGTTGTTGTAGTCGAGCCCGAACCGGAACCAAAACTCGCGGAGCCTGAGCCAAGTCTCGTGAAACCCGAACCGGTGCTTGTCGCGGTAATACCGGAGCCTCCTTCGCCTCTACCCGAAGCGGCTCCTCCCCAGCAACAGCAGCCGATAGTCATCACGATTCATAACTACATCGTGGTTCCCGATAACCCGCTGGAGGAACACAGGGATCGATATTACCGCAATGCGACGACGCCTGTTCCCGAGCCGCATGAGGAAATCTTTCACGCCCTTCCTCCTCCCCAGGAGCCGTTGTTCATGAGTTTGGAGCCTCCGATAAACGGCGTCGTGGTTATACCCGGGTTGCCGGATCCGCACAATAACAGGGTGTATCGTCTTCAGGTGGGGGCTTATTCCGGTACGGGCAGTGCCTCCCTTACCATAAGGCGGGTGGAATCCGCCGGTTTCGTTGCCGCGCAGGAGCGGTACGGCAATCTTTTTAGGGTGTTTATCGACGATATTCCCTCATCGAACGTGCAGTCGGCGGTTCAGCGTTTGGCGGCCCTGGGTTTTACCCAGGTTTGGGTCAGGGAATAGAATGGCGTACTTGAACAAATATTGCTTAGCCGGTATACTTAGGGCTAGGATAAAATTAACGGTTGTTAAGGGGGATTTATGGCCGACGCTAATCAGTTAGTTACTTTTCATCTTGGTGAGGAGTTGTACGGTATCGATATAATGGACGTCAAGGAGATAGTCCGGGTTCAGGCAATACGGGCTATTCCAAACGCCCCCTCTTACGTGGAAGGAATTTTCAACCTGCGAAGCGAGATAGTTCCTATCATTAACCTGCACAGGCGCTTTCACCTGAAGAAACTGGTAAGTTCCGACGAGGACGAGGAACTGCTCGCCAGTTTTGTCATTATTGACATTGACGGGATGAAGCTGGGGATCATCATAGACCGCATTTCGAGGGTTATCACCGTTGAGCAGGAGGAAATACAGCCACCCCCGCAGATGATAACCGGGATCGGCGCGGAATATATAGAGGGTGTGGTGCGCCATGAAAAGGGCTACCTGATCATTCTGGACGTCCGTAACCTGTTTAACCCCAAGGAACTCCAGAAAATATCCGAGTTGAGGCGTTGACGGCTGCTCCGGCCGTAAGTCCTACGGCCGGCAAATTGTAGGTTTCATCATGAAGATAGAAGTCCACTTGCCTACTATTAACAGAAGAGAGATGGGCGCCGTTCTTACGGCAATGGTGGAGGACAAGGTTGGCCCAGGCGAGTATTCCCGTGTCCTGATGCAGACGGCGAAGGAACACCTTCGTTTTGACTTCGCCCTTGTTCTTAGGAGCCCGGCCACGGCTCTGTACCTGGCGCTCAGGGCTCTCGGCCTTGCGGACGGCGACGGTGTGCTGGTTTCGGCTCTTTCCCCCCACTATTACGCCCAGGTGCTCGCCGATCTGCGCCTGACCCCACTGTACTGTGACGTGTCGTCGTTTTCCTTTCCGTGCATAAGCCTGGAAAGCGTTGAAAAGGCGATATCCGCAAAACCGGCGGACGTTCAGGCGCGTTGCATAGTCCTGCACCACACCCTGGGGTTTATGCCGGACACCGCTTCCATGGCTACCTTGGGTATACCCATTATAGAGGACGTTTCCCAAAGCTATAGCCCGGCAAAGCCCGATGATGGCAGGGAAACCGCCCACGGCGTGTTTACGGTTTTGGGGCTCGAAGAACGGGACATGCTTACGTCGGGCGGGGGGGCTCTTCTTTTCGCCATGGGCAGAAGGGACGCCTCGGTGCTTCGCGGCTATTCCGGCCTTCCGCCTGAGTATTGCTTGCCAGATATCAACGCGGCCCTGGCGAGCGTCCAGTTCAGGGAGACTGAACGGAACATGGAACGGCGCAGGGAAATCGCCCGCGTCTATACCCAGGCGAGCCTCCGTACCAAGCACAGACGTTTCGTTTCCCTTGACGGATTCGAGTATAACGACTATGCTTTTCCCCTGGTGCTGGAAACCAGCATGAAGGACGTCACGGCCTACGCGCGCAAAAAGGAAATCGTCGTGGAAAACGCCTTTGCCCGTAGCCTGGCCGGAACAGGGGCGGTCGATTCGGCGCTGTGCCCGACAAGCTATTCGCTGTCGCTTAGGACCGTGTTGTTTCCCCTGTACCCAAGGCTTCGTTCCGCGGAAACGGAGCGGGTTTCCAGGCTGATAACGACCCTTCCGTAAAAGAGAGGCGGCGGATGGCGGGGAACGAACCCAGGGTACGAAACGCAATACTGTTTGTCAACCTGCATAAAAAAAACGCCGGGGCGGCCGCGGACGAGATACGAAAGGAACTTGAGAGCCGGGGAACCGGCGTGACGACCTTTTCCTTCGAGGGTCGCCCGGGCTCCTTTCCGGACGGAGCCTGGGATATTGCCTTTAGCCTTGGCGGCGACGGCACGGTGCTGTACGCCGCAAGGATGCTGGTGCCCACCGACACGCCGATACTTCCCGTCCAGCTGGGCACCCTGGGTTTTCTCGCCAGCGTGGAAATGCACGAATGGCCCGCGGTTTACCGGCGGTGGCTGGCCGGGGACGCGCGGCTTTCGCGGAGATGCATGTTCGAGGTTTCCGTGGAGAGGGGAGGGCGTTCCGTCTACCGAAACATATGCCTGAACGACGCCGTTGTTTCCTCCCTGGGGATTGCCCAGCTTATTTACCTGGGGGTCAGCACCGAGACAGCCCCGGGCGAATCGGCCGGCCTTGGCTGCTATCGCGCCGACGGCCTGGTGGTGGCGACGCCGACCGGTTCCACAGCGTATTCCATGGCGGCGGGCGGCCCGATCGTGGATCCCGAAATGGAGGCATGTATTGTCAGCCCGATTTGCCCTTTCAGCCTCTCGAACCGCCCGTTGGTGCTTCCGTCCAGGCGGACTCTGCGCGTGACGGTCGAAAGAAAGCAGAAAAGCGGCGTGCTGCTTACCGTCGACGGGCAGGACACTTTTCCCCTGGAAGGCGGCGACACGGTTACCGTCGGCCATTTTCCCCATTACGCCCTGCTTATAAGCCCGGGAAGACCGGCGTACTATTCGGCGCTGCGGAAAAAGCTCGCCTGGCACATGGAAAACGGATCCCCGGAAAGCTTGGGAGGCGGCGATGCTTGAGGAACTTACCATCAGGAATTACGCGCTGATAGATTCCATCTCGCTGTCCTTCCGTCCGGGTTTTAACGTGCTTTCCGGCGAGACGGGGGCTGGAAAGTCGATAATCGTCGGCTCCCTTGGCTTTCTTATGGGCGGAAAGGCCGAGGCGGATCTTGTTCGCTCCGGCAGCGACGAGGCGAGCGTTTCCGCGCTTGTCTCGATTCGCCGGGACAACGCCGAGGCGACGGAATGGCTGAGAAGCCGGGACATTGGCCTTGACGACGACACGGTTATCGTTCGCCGGAACATAAAGTCTTCCGGCAGGAGTTCCATCTTCATCCAGAGCACTCCGGTGACGAGGGGGGATCTTTCCGCCTTTATGGCCCTGCTTTTCGACCTTCATGGCCAACACGACCACGGATCCCTTCTGCGAAAGGAAAACCACAGGCTTTACCTGGATCGTTTCGCCGGCGTCGAGGACGAGACGGCCGCCTACGGGAGGCTTTTCGCGGAGCTTTCCGAAAAACGCAAAACGCTGGAGGCCTCCCTGCATTCCGAACGGGATCGCGATGCCCGGCTGGAACTGTTGCGCTACGCTGTTGACGAAATCGACGCCGCGGCTCCCAGAGCCGGGGAACTGCGCGAGCTCGAAAACGAGGCGCAGATGCTTGGGGATTTCGAAAAGCTAGCCGGCCATGTCGGTCTTGCCGCGGATTCCCTGTACGACGGCGAGGAATCCGCGCTTGGCCTGATTCGCCACGCGCGGAGCGCCCTTGACGCGGCGGCTTCCATAGACTCGACACTCGCGGATCTTGGCAAACGGCTTGACGACATGTACTACGAGGCGGAAGATATCGCCGCCGAGTTCCGTTCCTATAGCGAAGGGCTTAGCTACGATCCGGATCGCCAGCGAACCGTGGACGAGCGGCTTGCCCTTTTGTACAGGCTAAGGAAAAAATACGGGGAGGCGCGAGCCGCCCCTGGGGAAACCCTGGAACCGATACTCGCGTACCGCGCGGCCGCCGAGGCGGAAATCGAGGCCCTTACCGGCGGCGAGGAGAACCGGGGGAAGCTGAAAAACGAAATATCGGCCCTGGAAAAGGAGATAGGCGCCAGGGCCGCGGCGTTGCGCCAAAAGCGCAAGGCCGCGGCCGTGTCCCTGGACGGCCGAATTTCCGGCATACTCAGGAACCTGGGCATGGCCAACGCCCGTTTTTCCCCGACGGTGACGGCGAAAACCCGGGACGGCGCGACCGTGTACGGTCCCTGGGGCGCGGACGAGGTCGAATTCCTTGTCTCGGCCAATTCGGGCGAGCCGCTTAAGGATCTTTCCCGCGTTGCGTCCGGCGGGGAACTGTCCCGCATTATGCTGGCGATAAAGTCCGCCTTCCATACGGGCGAGGGCACCGAGGTCGCCGACGGCATAGAGACCATGATTTTTGACGAAATCGACGCCGGCATTGGCGGTGGGGTCGCGCTTGCCGTCGGTGAGTATCTTGAAAAAATCGGAAAAACAAGGCAGATTTTTTGTGTGACCCATCTTGCGAGCATAGCGGTACGTGCGGGCAACCATTTCAAGGTGGAAAAGCGAATCGAGGGGGGCAGGACCTTTACCAACGTGGTTCCCCTGGACGAGCGGGAGCGAAGGAAGGAGATCGCCAGGATGCTGGCGGGGGACACGGGCGAGGTCGCCCTTGCCCACGCCGACGACCTGATCTCCAAATACGGAAAGGAAAGGCAGGGGGTAACCTATGGCGGCAAAAACGAGCGGCGGCAATAGCGCCAAGTACAAGGCTCACGCAAAACCATACGCTCTTATGGTCGAGGCGATACTGGAGGAGGAAAAGGAAATACTCGCGTCCATCGAATCCAACGCGGCCGACGAGTTTTCCAAGAAGATGATTTTGGCGGACGAAATGCTGAACCTTGTCTCCAACTTCGTCGTCATGAGCGGCATTTCCCAGGCCCTGCTGAAGTCCAAGGACGAGGACGCGCTGAACAGCGCAAGAAAATCCCTGTACAAGGGCATCATTTATCTCGAGGAAGTCGTGACGGCCTATGTTGACGCCCCGTTTTCCGAGTACAAGGAGCGCCTGGAGGCAATCGAGTCGATAAGCCCCGCCTGGCGTTACTTTTTGGTGCGAAAGATGGGCCTTTCCATCGACCTGGTGGCCAACGCCTATGCCGACAACTCGAAATGGAAATGGACCTTTGTGGAACTGAAAGGCCGCTTTGCGACCGTCGCGAAAAACCTGATCGACCTGGACAAGGTTGTCGCCAACACCGATCCGCGCTCGCCGCATTACGAGCCGACGCTGTACCACCTAAGGCTGGTCAAGAAGCTTCTGGCTTTGGTGGCGGAGCGTTTCCGCGAAAAGTACGAGCTTTCCACCAAGAGCGTGGAGGATTTCCAAAGAAGCCTTACCTTCCTTTCGGCGCTAAGACGGCTGAACATACTGACCGGTGCCAGGGACGAGGCGGAAACCATCAAAAAGAAGATGGACATATGGAACAGCAAGCTGACGGCTGATATAGTACAGTCCAAGGCCGGGGGAAAGAGGCAGTCCGGGAAACCGTCGAATCCCTGGACCGCCGGCTAACCCTAGTTCAACAGTGCCGCGTTTTCGTGGTTGTTCCAGCGGCGCGCAATATCCGCGGGTCTCTCGTGGGATATGTTTCTGACGTTCGCATCGGCCCCAAGCCCCAGCAATAGGCTTATCGTCTCCGGCCTGCCCATCCTTGCGGCGTAGTGAAGGACGGTATTGCCCGACGAATCCCTTGCGTCGATTGCCCTGCCGGAAAAGACCGATTCTATCGCCACCCTTCCGCTGGCAATCGCTATCTCGCCGGAAGTTACATCGTCAACGGCCGACATGAACGGATCCGATCCCGCGTTCGCCAGAACCCTGGCAAGATCCCACGCGCCCATGTCCGCCGCAAGCCGCAGGGGTATGCGTCCGTTGAAATCCACGGCGACAAGCCTGGAACCTTTGTCAACGATAAGCTGCAGCGTCGTCGACGAAACCCTTTCCTGAACCGCGACGTGAAGCGGGGAATTGCCGAAATCGTCGGCGCTGTTTACCCGGTTCCCCACAAGCAGGGCGGAAAGGGTTTGCGGCGAATCGCTGAGCGCTATCTGGAAAGGGGTTCTGTTCCGCGTGTTGCGCGCGTGTATGGATACCCCCAGACCCAGGAGGGTGCCGATCATGTCAAAGTCCATGGAAAGCACGGCAAAGTGCAGGGGAGTGTCCCCGCCCGCGTTCCTTGTCATGGGATCGGCGCCCCTTCCGGCGAGCAGGTTGGTCGCCTCGATATGCCCGGCGCGCACCGCTTCCATAAGGGGCGTGTTGCCGCCCGAGTCGCGGACCTCAAGATTCGCGCCTCGGTTGATAAGAATGGCGGCGATACCGGTGTTGCCCAGGCGCACCGAATCATGCAAGGGGGTCGTCCCACTTAGGGAATGGGAATTCACGTTGATGCCCGCGTCCAGAAGGGCGTTCGTAGCGTTCACCGCGTTCCAGCGCACCGCGGAGTGAAGGGCCGAATTGCCGAGGCCGTCTCGGGCGTGGATGTTCGCCCCCGACGCGAGCAGAGCCCTTACCGTGGACGCGCCGTCATGGTGGACCGCCCAGAACAACGGCGTCTCGCCCGTGGCGTTCGTGGTCTCGGTGGAGATACCCTGCCGTATCATGAACGGGACGTGCCTGTCCATTCTCCACAAGGCGACATAGTGCAGCATGGAATTTCCCATCCCGTCACGCGCCGCGACGGTCATTGGATTGAACATCCACTGCAGAACCCCGGAACGATGGCTCAGAGCAATCCTTAAAGGACTGTCCCCAGCGGCGTTCGCGGAAAAAATGTCCGCCCCTCTGGAAAGTATGTACTCGCCCGCCTCCCTGCGGTTCAGTCTGGTCGCCAAATGCAGGGGAGTGTCCCCCTCGCGGTTTCGCGTGTTGACGTTGGCGCCTTGGTCAATAATGTTCCCGATTGTCGTCGCGTCGATCTCGATCTGCATCGCTATGTGCAGCATGGTGTTTCCCGCGCTGTCAGTCTGATGCACCGTGGCGGGAGTGATCATGGCGTTTAGAACCTGGCCCCTTTGTCGCAGAGCAAGGTCAAAGGGGGTGACGCCGGCGTTGTCCGCCGCAAAGATATCCGATCCCGCGCCAAGGAGCAGGGGAATCAGCCGAATGCGGCTTTCCTGCACCGCAATGTACAGGGCGGTCTGTCCCCTAACGTTGCGAATCGAGACATCAACGTCGCCCGAAAGCAGGGTGTTTACGACCTCCGGGGTGCGGTTCAGGGTGACAAGAACGTGCAGGGGGGAATCGCCGTGCACGTCCCGCTGGTTTGGGTTTACCCCGTTGTTAAGAAGCAGCCTTATTACCGCCGCATGATTTGCCAGTGGAACGGCAAGGTGCAGAACCGTGTTTCCGCTTGCGTCCACGGTATTAATGTCGGCCCCGCTTCCCAGAAGAAGCGATATTGCCGCCGTGTTTCCCGATCTGACCGCCTCGTGCAGCGGCGTGGCGCCCGACGGGTTCTGGATGTTGACGTTGGCGCCCCTTTCTACAAGGAATTCGATAAGGCCAGTATAACCCGCCGAAGCGGCAAAATGCAGCGGGGCAAGCCCGTTCGCCCTTCGCAGGTCGTAGTTCGCGTTTCTTACCGCGGGGGCAAGGTAATGGTAAACCGATCCCCGGGAGGTCGATCCCGCTAAAATAAGCCGTTCCGCGATTTCCATATGGCTTCGGGAATCGGCGCGGGAAAGGGCGATGTCCAGTGGGGTACGCCCCGCCGAATCCACTCTGTCAAGCGGGCTGTCCCTGCTTCCGGCGGCCACGAGCCTCCTGTTCATTCCGTCCAGGGAATCCAGCGCGGCGAGGATCGTCCCGGCCGCCTCGGCGTTCCCCTGGATGGTTGCCAGGTGCAGTATCGTATTGCCGTTGTAATCCGTCGAGTTCAGGGTGCCGAGCGTTAGTATCGCCTCAAGAAACTCGTCGTTGTCCGGCCTCAACGCCGTTACCGCGGGGCTTTCGCCGGTTGCCCCGGGCGCGTGTATGTTGGCCCCCGCCGCGGCGATGACCCTTGCCGCGTTGACGTTATTCCTTTCCGCGGTAATCCCAAGCGGCGTCTGGCCGAAGTTGTCGCGCGCGTCAAGTTCCGCGCCCATCGCAATAAAGAACGTGCAGAAAGCGGCATGGTCCAGATCCGCCGCGTAGTGCAGGGGAGTGCGCCCCCGCACGTCCGTCGCGTGGGCGTCGAATTCCCCCAGGAAATGCTCCATTGCGCGCTCGTCGCCCCGCGCGAGCAGCTCCCACATGTTGGGCGTGCTTCGACACGCCGTAAACGTGGCCAGTGCCAAAACCGCCATTAAAAACCCGAATCTGAATGTACACCTCATACGGACAGTATCGGCAGCTTCTGTGGAAAATTTTACGACCAAATGCATTGCAACTGCCGGCGTCCGAAGACCTCGATCGCCTTTGCCAGGAACGGCTTCGGGGGAGGGGCGCAGACGAGTCTGGGCAGGCCGTTTATGTCCATGTCAAACCCGATTTTCCACGCGTGGAGAAAAAAAACGCCGTCCCCGGTTGCGCGCCCGCCGTACTTTAGATCCCCGGCCAGGGGGTGCCCGCGGGCGGCCGCCTGCGCCCGTATCTGGTGGGTCCTGCCGGTGGCGATCCTTGCCTCTATCAATGTGCAGCGGTCGCCGCAGGCAAGTACCCTGACCGTGGTTTCGGCGGTTTTTGCCCGGGCATCTCCGGCCGTTCCGACGAAGGTTTTTTTTGCGGCTCCGTCGCGTACCAGGTCGTCCCGCCACGCGCCCGGCGTTACCCGTCCCTCGACAATGGCCAGGTACGTTTTCGTTACCCTCCGTTCCCGCAGCAGCTCCGAGAACAGCCTTGCCCCGGCGAGGTTTTCCGAAAAGGCGATTGCCCCGCTGGTGGATCTGTCAAGGCGGTGCAGAGGGCCGGGCCTGAACGAGAGCGACGGCGGTCTTCGGGCGTAATGGGCTTTGACAAGCATGTCCAGGCTATCTGGCCCGTGGCTTGCAAGCCCCGCCGGCTTGTTGAAAATGACTATCCCGGATCCGTTGGCCAGTATCCCGGGCAACGGCGCAGGATGTTCCTCGGAAGGATGCCTCGGGGTTTCCGCCATTTCCCATCGCGCCGCGATTTGAATTACGGCGCCTGCCCGAACCCTGGTTTCCGGTCCGGCCGGATCGCCGTCAACCCTGATTTTTCCCTGCCGCAACAGACGGTGAATTAGCGACAGCGAATGGCCAGGCAAGGCTTTCCTTAGTATCCTGTCAAGCCTGCGCCCGTCATCGTCCGTACAGGCTTTCAGGAAGGCTTTCAGTTCCCTGGTCATTTTGCCCCCTTCCGGCGGGATGGATGGTGGTAGACAGAATACACATTATGAATAGTAAAAAACGCCCTCCAAAAACTCCCCCACGGAGCCGCTACGGACTTGGGAGCATAAAAATACCTAGAAACGTGGGCTGGCTAAAAACCGGCGTCGGCGGCACTCCGCTTGCTCCCATTGCCGCGATATACATCATGACGTAAGAGTGTTCCATTTGACCCGAGGGAGCCTGGGGCGCCACGTCCCTGTTTATTTCCCTGTTTGTTCTGTTGGGACCGTGCAACAGATCGTGGTGGTTAAAGAAAGGCAGGGCTCCGCCGATATTAGGCACGGGCTCGAAGTCAAAAAGCGGTCTCCCCCCGGCGCGACGCAAGTCGTAGCTTCTAACGTGGGTTCCCGCGTCCAGTATAAGCCGGGGCGCCTGGCCGGGAATATCCGGAAAGTCCAGAGTGATGGATCTCCCCAGGGATTCGCGCCCCAGCACGCTGGCAATGGACGCGCCTTCCAGTTCCAGGTAGAAAAACCCCCTGGTATTGATAAAGAAATTATGGACGCCCGCAGTATTGACGGCCGTGTTGGTTGGATCCGCCCAGGAAAAGGCCGCGTTATAGTCGGCGTTTAGCTGCGTGTTAATCGAGCTGCGTTGCTGGGGGGAATCCACGGTATCCGCACCCAGGAGCGTGCCGCTCAGGTAAATCCTGTAGAAAATCACAAAACGGGTAAAAGGATCCAACGACCCGTAACCCAACTCGCCGCTGGACGGCAGGCGAACTTCGCTGGTACCCCTAAGGCCAGTACGAACCGGTCCCTCAATACGGCTGATATAAGGGACATCCTGAAGTCCGCAGGAAAGCGACACAGACCCCAAAAAGAAACAAACCGCCGCAAGGACGGGAAATTTTCCCCTCGCCATGTTTACTCCCGCCTACAAGCCAATCACCCGTCCAAGGGCTCCTCGTACCCAAAATCCAGGAAAATCCCGTCGTCATCAAACCACTGGAAATCTACGTCAGCCGGTCTTATGACGGGCTCGTCCAGCCTCCAGGCCCTGGTTTCCAGCGCGATGATCCTTGAATGGGCAAGGTTGGTCCAGGCCGTGTCGTGCGGCCAGCCAAAAATAACGTCGCGGTACGCCCGGATCGCCGCGTCGTCGTCGCCCAGCGTCTCGTAAAGCCGGCCTATGGAAAACTGCGCCCTGGGAGCGGCGAAAAAACCCGCCGGCGCGGAAATGCTTCTTTGGTAATGGTAGATGGCCCGTTCCAGCCCGCCTTGTTCCTCCGCGGCGGCGGCGGCGTTGAACAGGGCAATCGGCGCCATATAGGATCTGGAAGTCGCCCCAGCCGCCGCGAGCCAGGCGGCCTCGGCCTCGGCCCATTCGCCCCTCCTGCCGTAAATGCTGCCGAGCATCGACCAGGCCCTTCCACCGGCGTACCCGGAATTCCGCGAGGCAAAGACCCGCAGATCCGCCATCAGTTCCTCGTCCAGGCCGTTCCCAACCAGGGCCTCGTAGCGAACGCCTAATTCCTCGACGGCCGCAATCGCCCTTCCCCTGGTAAAGTCCGTAACGACAAGCGTGACTATGCTCCCTACCAAAACCGCGACCACGGCGATCGCCGTCACGGCTATGGGTTTCCTGTTCCTCTGGACAAACTCGGCTATTCTCTCGTTGATGGCGGGTTGATTTTCCTGCATGGTTCCTCCTAATGATCCGTTCCCTTCGTTATGCCAAGCTCTTTTACGAGCCGCGACAAATAAGTCCGCTGTATGTCCAGCGCCTTTGCCGTTTCCGTCTGGTTCCAGCCGTTCTCGTCAAGAACCTTCCGGATAAAATTCGCCTTGAACGCGTTAAGCGCCGTTTTCAGCCTGCGATCCCCCCCCAGGTCAGACCCTTTCGCGTCGATCCCCAAAAGGAGATCCGACCGCCCAATCCAGCCGCCGCCCGAGACCACGCAGGCGCGCTCGACGCAGTTTTCAAGCTCCCGCACGTTGCCCGGCCACGGGTAGGTAAGCATGGCCTCCATGGCGTCCTCCGAGAAGCCATCGAAACGCTTCCCCTCGCCGGCCGGCGCCAACCTCGAAAGGAAAAAACGAGCCAGCTTGGGTATGTCCTCGGCGCGCTGGCGCAGGGGCGGGATGAGCAGGGGCAGCACGTTCAGCCTGTAGTACAGGTCGCCGCGAAACTCGCCCCTCCCCACCATCGACTCTATGTCCCTGTTGGTCGCCGTAAGTATCCTCACGTCGACGGACAGGGTTTTGTCCGAACCGACTTTCTCGAAGGTCCTTTCCTGCAGCACCCTCAAAAGCTTCGCCTGGAGCGCCAGCGGAAGATCCCCAATCTCGTCAAGAAAAACCGTGCCGCCGTTGGCGGTTTCGAAACGCCCCTTCCGGTTTCCGGCGGCGCCGGTAAAGGCCCCCTTGACGTGGCCGAACAGCTCGCTTTCAAGCAGACCCTCCGGGATGGCGGCGCAGTTTACCCTGACGAAAGGGGCGTCGCGGCGGGGGCTGCGCAGGTGTATCTGCTCCGCGAAGAGCTCCTTGCCCACCCCGCTCTCGCCCAGGATCAGCACCGACGAATCCGTCATCGCCGCCCGGTCGACTATCCTGAGCTTTTCCCCTATGACCCGGCTTTCGTACACCAGGGGATGAAAGCCCGCCGTCGCGCCAGACAAAGGTTCCCCGCCGCCCGGCGGAATCCCCCCTTACTCGGCCGCCGCGGGGGCGTCGGGCTGCCCGCCCTCGCTTTCCCCCGCCTCGGCAGGCCCTTCCTCCGCAACGGGTTCCTCCGCGGGCTTGGCTTTTTTTGCCCTGGCCTTCGGCTCCTCGGCCTTTGTCTCGTCGCCGGACTCGTTCTCGGCGTCCCTCGCCTCGTCGGAGTCGGCCTTGGACTTAAGGAAATCCCCAAGGGTGAAGGTCGAGCCGCCGGATTCCCTGCCCACCATGTAACGGGAAAGCTCGTCCTTTTGCACCTTTTTCTGGTAGTCCCGAATCGAGAAGGCCAGCTTCTGCCGGTCCCCCTGTATGTCGATGACCACCGCCTTGATCTTGTCGCCGACCTTGTATTTCCTGAGCGCGTCGTCGGGGTTGTCGTCCTTGTTTTCCGTAAGGTTGCTCTTGTGGATAAGCCCCTCTATGCCGCCCGGAACCCGCACGAAAACGCCGAAGTCGGTGACCGAGGAAACCTCCCCCTCCACCTGGGATCCGGGGCGGTAGGTCTCGCTAAAGCTTTCCCAGGGATCTTCCGAAAGCTGCTTGATCCCTACCCTGATGTTCCGGGTGCCCTTGTCCAGGCCGATGACCATAACCTCTATTTCCTGGTCCACGGCGAGCTCGCTTCCGGGGTACTTGACCTTTTTCGTCCAGGAAATGTCGTCGCCGTGCAGGAAGCCGTCGATGCCCTCCTCCAGCTGGACGAACGCGCCGGCGTTGGTAATCTTCACGACCCTGCGCGTCAGCCTGGTCCCAACCGGGTACCGTTCCTCTATGTCGTCCCAGGGGTTCGCCGTCACCTGCTTAAGGCCCAGCGACACCCTGCCCGCCTGCAGATCGTAGCCCAAAATCATGCACTCGACCACGTCGTTAGGCTTCACGATGTCCTGCGGCTTCTGGATCTTCTTTACCCACGAGAACTCGGAGATATGGGCGAGCCCCTCGATTCCCTCCTCCAGCTCGATGAACGCCCCGAAGTCGGTAAGCTTGGTGACCTTGCCCTTGACGACGTCGTTCACCTTGAACTTCGTCTCGAAGTGAACCCAGGGGTCGTCGGTGAAATGCTTGAGCGAAAGGTTGATCCGTTTCTCCGCCGGGTCTATGCGGATGACCTTAAGGCGGATCTCCTGGCCCTTCTTGACGAAGTCCTTTGGCCGGGTGACGTGGCCCCAGCTCATGTCGTTGATGTGCAGGAGGCCGTCGAAGCCGCCCAGGTCGATGAACGCGCCGAAGGAGGTAAAGCTCTTTACCACGCCCGTGACGTCCGCGCCTATGGGGGTGTTGGAGAAAAACTCGCCCCGCTTCCGCTCCAGCTCCTCCTCCAGGTACTTGCGCCGGTTGACCACGATGTTCACCTTGCCGTCGGAGTACAGCCGCTCGACGTGGAACCGCGCCTTCAGGCCGAGGAACTTCTCGGGCTTGTCCACCTTCTGCACGTCGGACTGGCTTATCGGGAGAAAGGCCCTCATGCCGGCGCCGAGGTTCACGTCGTAGCCCCCCTTTACCAGCTTCTCGATGACCCCCTCGACCATCTCGTTGTCCTGGAAGGCCTGCCTGAGGTTCTTCCACGAGATTTTCGCGTCCGCCTTCTGCTTGGAGACGATGACCTCGCCGCGCTTGTTTTCCTTCATGATAAGGATAACCGACACGGTGTCCCCCACGACGGGGATCTCGGTAAATTCCTGCAGCGGAATTTTCCCCTCGGACTTGTAGCCCACGTCAACGAATACCTGGTCCTGGGTTACCTGTATCACGGTACCCTCTACGAGCTGCCCTTCCTCGAGCTGCTCGAAGGACTTCAGGTATTTTTCCTGCAACTGTGTTTGGATGTTTTCGCCGTTTCTTACCGGACTCGTGTCCGCGCCGTCTTCCGACGGCGATACCACTTCCATCTGCGCCATGTTTTGTCCTTGCTTCTTGATTTTCGACTCCAGTATGGCGTAAACCTGATTAATGGTCAAGCCCGACGTGTCGATATGTGTAACCCCCTCGGCAAGGATTAGGCTTCCCTCCTCCTTGTTCCGGTCGATTTCGTCGCGGCGGGCGATGGCCGCCATTGTCTCGTCCAGGGTCAGCCCAGACACCCCCTGCTCGAAACGCCTCCGCGCCCGCGCCTCCCGCGAGGCGTCCAGGTAGAAACGGTGCTCCGCGTCCGGAAAGACGGCGCTGGTCATGTCCCTGCCCTCGACCACGACGTTGGCCCCCGCCGCGATTTCCCGTACCAGGCCGTTCACGACGCGGCGTACCGGGACGGCGGCGGAAAGGGGCGCGGACCACCGGTCTATCTCGTCGGTGTGGAGGCCGTCCGTCACGTCCTCGCCGTTAAGAGCCAGCCTTTCGGCGCCGTACTCGATTTTGGCGCCCTTGGCGAATTCCAGGACCCTTTCCCCGTCCAGGGGGTATATGCCAGCCCTAAGGCAGCCCAGGGTTATGGCCCTGTAGAGTTTCCCGGAGTTGACGTAGCGGAAGCCCTCCGGCCGCCCGGCCGGGCCCGCCATGGCGGGCAGTTTCCGCGCAAGCATTTCCGCGACGGTGCTTTTTCCCGAGCCCGCCGGCCCGTCAATGGCTATTACCATGTCAGCTCCTTCCTTGGTTTTTTCGGGGCGGGCGGCAACCCCGGTTCCGCGACCGCGACAGGCGGACGGAAAGTCGCGTTCCGTCCGTTCATAAGCGCGTCCAGCTCGTCGTCCGCAATCCGGCGGGATTCCCCTTCCGCAAGCCCCCCCAGCCTTACCGGCCCGATCCGGACGCGGCGAAGCCTTAGCGGGTGCAGGCGGAAATGCGAGAACACCCGGCGTATCTCCCGGTTCTTGCCCTCTATCAGCACGATCCTTATGCACCGCGAGCCGATCCTGCTTACGGCGCGCGCCCTGTAGTGCTCCCCCTCTATCGTAATGCCGCCCTCGAAGGCCCCCAGGACCTCGTCCGGAACGTGGCCGGTCGCCTCGACGATGTATTCCTTTTCCACTCCGGAACCCGGATGCCCAAGCCTGGCGGCGAAGTCCCCGTCGTTGGTAAAGAAGATAAGCCCGCAGGACATAAAGTCCAGCCGCCCGACGTTGTACATCCGCTCCCTTACGTCCCCGGGCAGAAGGTCGAGGGCCAGCGGCCGCCCCTGCGGATCGGAGGACGAGCATATGTACATCGGCGGCTTGTTAAGGGCCAGATACACCCGCCGCCGCTCCGGGTTCAGCGCCTTTCCGTCCATCAGAACCCTGTCGCCGGGAAAGACCCTTGTCCCCTGCCCGCCTACGGTCGCCCCGTTCACGCTGACCCTTCCGGCCGCGATTATCCCCTCCGCGGCCCGCCGCGAGGCAACCCCGGCTCGGGCCATGTATACCTGGAGCCTTAGGCCCCTGTCCCCGGTTTCCAATTCCTACCGTTCCCCTTCCAGCTCGAAACGGTCAACGTAGCCTTCGTCGGGCCTGGGCAGGTCGGCTATGGAATCCAGCCTGAAGTGCTGGAGGAATTTCTTGGTGGTCTTGTACTGCATCGGCTTGCCCGGGACGTCCTCTTTCCCCCCGGCCCTGTCGATGAATTCTTTTTCCAGCAGAAGCTGGATCATGTTGTCCGGGGAAACGCCGCGAATTGCCTTTATCTCCGCCCGGGTAATCGGCTGGCGGTAGGCGATTATCGCCAGGGTTTCCATCGCAGCCCGGGAGATCCTGGCCTCGTTTTTTTTGCCGTAAAGGTCCTTCAGGTCGTCCCAGTATTCCCGCTTGGGCGACAGGGCCACGCCGCCGCCGACCCGGGAAAGCTCTATGCCGGAATCCTCGGCCGCGTACCGCAGGGCCAGCGCCTCCAGCGCGTCCCGGACTACCCCCTTGCCGAACCCCGAAAGCTGGCAGAGTTTGGCCTCGGTCAGGGACTCCGACTCCATCAGCAGTATGGCCTCGATTATGGCGACCTCTTTCGGGGTCGCCTCCCGCGCGGCTTCCTCCTGCTGGGAGTTTTCCTCGGATAACTGCTCGCCGGGCAAATTCTCGTCCACCTACGACCCCTCGGTTTGGCTTTCCTGGGCCGCGCCGGTTTCGGCGGCGTCGCCGGACTTTATAAGTATGTCGCCGAACATCCGGTTCTGGTAGACGACGATCATGCGCACCTTTACCGCCTCCAGCATGGCCAGGAACGCGCACACTATGTCCATTATCGATTTGGATCGAACCACCAGGTCGGTGAAGTAGCATTCGCCCTTGTTTTCCAGCAGTTCCGACAGCAGCGTTATTTTCTCGCTGACGTCGACCTCCTCGTACCTGATTATATGCTCGAAGCCCTCCCCGCCGAGCCTCTTGGTCAGGTTGGCGAAGGTTTTTACCAGGCTCCAGATGTCCGCCTTTTCCCAGAGCTCCGTGTCGGTAAAGGGAAGACTGTGCTGTAGCTTGCGCCGTTCTATGACCCACTCGGCCTCTTTTTCCTTGTCCTCCATAAGGTCGGAAAGTTTTTTGAACTTTTGGTATTCGATAAGGCGTTCGACAAGCTCCTGTCTGGGGTCCACCGGTTCGCCGTCGTCCTCCATCTCGACCGGCAGCAGGGTCTTCGACTTTATCAACAGAAGCATGGCCGCCATGGCGTGGAATTCCGTCGCGTTGTCAAGGTCCATGTTTTCCGCGCCGCGCAGGTAGTCCAGGTACTGCTCGGTTATGTCGGCTATGGGAATGTCGTATATGTTGATGCCGTTTTTGCGGATTAGATCCAGCAGCAGTTCCAGGGGTCCCTCAAAATCATGCAGTTTGAAGCTGTGCGAGTGGCCTGTACCCGACTCCGTAGGTTCCATTGCCTAATTATAGCGCGTGGGTGGCGCAATATTCAAGGGGTTCCTGTTACCGTGACCAAGGCACCCCCGTCGAAGCGCGGGGTGCCTTGCCGGCGTCGCCTAAAACAGCGCGTCCTCCGACAGCGCCCGCCCGGACGACGGCGCGGGGTTCTTCCTGGGACGCCCCGGCCCCGGCTGGGTCCGCGCCGTTCCGTCGGCGGCCGTGGGCGTGCCCGCCGGGGCTTCCGGCTTGGCCGGCGCCTGGGCGGCCGCGGCAACCTGCGAGGCCACGTTTCGCAGCCCCGCGGCCGGCGGCGCGCTTGTCTCGGCCTTCGCCGGAACGGCGGCGGCCTTTGGGGGTTCCCTGCCCGGGAAAATCTGCTTTCGCAGCCTATCCTCGATATCCCTGGCGAAGTCGGGGCGCTCCTCCAGATAGGCCCGGGCGTTCTCCCTGCCCTGCCCCACCTTTTCCTCGCCGTAGGAATACCACGCGCCTTTTTTTTCGATAATGTCATGCCTGACCGCGCTGTCCAGGATGCTGCCCATGTAGGAAATGCCCTTGCCGAAGATAAGCTCCAGCTCGGTCTTCCTGAACGGCGGCGCGACCTTGTTCTTTACTACCTTTACCCGGACGCGGTTGCCCACGGCCGGGCTGTCCTTGGAAGCCTCGATGGTCTCCGTCTTGCGGACCTCGAGCCGCACCGACGAGTAAAACTTAAGGGCGTTCCCGCCGGTGGTTGTTTCCGGGTTCCCCATGAACACGCCTATCTTCATGCGGATCTGGTTGATGAAGATCAGGATAGTCCTGGACTTGCCGATTGTCGCGGTAAGCTTTCGCAGGGCCTGGCTCATAAGCCTTGCCTGCGCGCCCATCTGCGCGTCGCCCATGTCCCCCATGATTTCCGACTGGGGGGTAAGCGCGGCCACCGAGTCCACGACTATGACGTCCACCGCCCCGGATCGTACAAGGCTCTCGGTAATCTCCATCGCCTGTTCCCCGTGGTCCGGCTGGGAAACCCACAGCTCGTCGATGTTGACGCCCAGGTTCCTGGCGTAGACCGGATCCAGGGCGTGCTCCGCGTCGATGAACGCCGCCGAGCCGCCCAGCTTCTGCGCCTCGGCGATGGCGTGCAGGGCCAAGGTGGTCTTGCCGGAGGATTCAGGGCCGTAGATCTCGATAATCCGCCCCCTTGGGTACCCGCCGACCCCCAGCGCCTCGTCCAGCATGATTGAGCCGGACGGCACCACCTCGATTCCCGCCGCGCTGTCGTGCGATCCCAGCTTGATAAGGGATCCCGCGCCGAACTGCTTCTCGATCTGCAGGCGGGCCGCCTCCAGCGCCTTTGCCTTTTCCTCGGGGGACGCGTTCGGGTCGCCCCTGGTTTTTTCTTCGTTTGACTTAGCCATAAGTGTCTCCTTATGTATATACATGGCGCGGAATCGTGTTTTGCTTTAGTCCAGCGGGGAAATTATAGCACTTTTTTCGCGGGGGTTCAATCGGCATGAAATGCGGCAAGTTCTTGGTCTATCAGGTTGCCTATCTTCAGCAAAAGACGCTCCCTCTGTAGTGGCGCGAGCGCCCGGTCTTCTTCTGCCTTGTTTTGAAACAAATGATACGACTCTATGTTCAGCGCGACCGCCATGCGCTCGATCATGATTGGGGAAGGGAATCTTTTTCCGACTTCTATTGCCGCTATATACCTTTGGGAAGATTCGCACATTTCGGCGAGCTTCAATTGTGATATTTTTCGGTCCTTTCGCAAGTCCTTCAGATTGTTGACGAAAACTTCCTGAAACGTCATCGCTTGACC